>NZ_BAABRP010000001.1:787500-986809 GCF_039545055.1 Deinococcus carri | reverse complement strand
CCAGCCCAAGGACCACTGGTCCTTGGGGCACAAAGGTGTGGATCAGCAACCGCAGCAGAATCCGACTGGTTTGCAGATTTGACCAGCGGACCCGGTTGAGCACGCGGTGATAGGTCACGAATTTTGGTTCGTCGGCCAGCCCCAGAACGCGCAAGGTTGCCGTCACCGTTCGCTGGCCCGGTGCCAGAATCGCCCCGATCAGCAGCAGTTGAACCTGGGGCCAGACACGCCTCGAAAACACGGGTGTGAAAGCACCGATGATCAACGTGAACCACGGAGGCAACGACATACTGTTGACTCTGACAGGCCGCCCGGTTCTCGGGCGGCCTGTCAATGGACAAAGTCGAGCTAAGCTCCCCACATGAGCGGAAGCCTGTTCAGGGGGACGGCCTGGACAGGCTCCATGTTTGTGAGGCAGAAGCCAGTACGTGCAAACAGACGGGCTGAAGGACCGTGGCCGGAGAAGCCCACCCGCGGGCTGGTGCCGTGAACGCAGGGGAGGCCACACCCCTCTTCCCGTGACGATTCACCCCGAATGCGCCGGACCCACACGCGTAGACTGAACAGGTATGAGTACGCCGCGCCGTCAGACCGTGACCACCTGGGTCGGGAGTGTCCCCGTGGGGAGTCAGCATCCCATCGTCGTGCAGTCGATGACGAACACCGACACCGCCGACGCCGAGGCCACCGCCCTTCAGGTCGCGCAGCTTGCGCGGGCCGGGTCCGAGATCGTGCGCGTAACGGTCAACACGCGCGAGGCCGCCGCCGCCGTCCCCGAACTTGTCGCCCGCCTGCATGAAGTCGGCATCGACGTGCCGATCGTCGGGGACTTCCACTACAACGGCCACATCCTGCTGCGCGAGTATCCCGAAACGGCGCGTCTGCTCGCCAAGTACCGCATCAACCCCGGCAACGTCGGAGCCGGGCAGCACCACGACGCCAACTTCGCCACCATGATCGAGGTCGCCAAGGAATTCGGCAAACCCGTCCGCATCGGCGTGAACTGGGGCAGCCTCGACCAGCAGGTCCTCGCCCGCCTGATGGACCTGAATGCCCGCCTGGGCAGCCCCCGGTCCGGCACCGACGTGATGATCGACGCGATGGTCACCAGCGCCCTGGAAAGCGCCGCGTATGCCGAGGGGCTGGGCCTCCCGCACGACCAGATCATCATCTCCGTCAAGGTCAGCTCGGCCCCCGAGCTGTGGCAGGTCTACCGCCAGCTCGCGCCGCTGTGCGACTACCCGCTGCACCTCGGCCTCACCGAGGCGGGCATGGGTATGAAGGGCATGGTGGCCTCCAGCGTGGCCCTCGCGCCGCTGCTTACGGAGGGCATCGGTGACACCATCCGCGTCAGCCTGACGCCCGAACCCGGTGCGTCCCGCAAGCTGGAAGTCGAGGTCGCCCAGCAGATTCTCCAGAGCCTGGGCCTGCGGCAGTTTCTCCCGCAGGTCACGTCCTGCCCCGGCTGCGGGCGCACCACCTCCACCTTCTTCCAGACCCTGGCGCAAAAGATTCAGGACTACATCCGGGAGGCCATGCCCGACTGGAAGGCCCGCTACCCCGGCGTGGAGGACATGCAGGTCGCCGTGATGGGCTGCATCGTCAACGGCCCCGGCGAGAGCAAGCACGCCAACATCGGCATTTCTCTGCCCGGCACCGGCGAGGACCCCCGCGCTCCCGTCTACCAGGACGGCAAATTGCTGACCACATTGAAAGGGCCGCGCATCGCGGAGGAGTTTCAGGAACTGCTCGAAAAGTACGTGGAGGAGCGGTACGGGCGGGAGGAGGTCGGCGCATAACACCCGGTTCGCCCGCCGAGTGGCTCAGCCAGCCTGCGCCTTTGCCAGAGCTGCTGTGGCCGGAGGTGGTGACCGTTCTGGTCGGTGCGCTGGCCTGTTGCGGAGTCGAAACGCTGGAAACCATGCACGGTTGGAGCGCCTCGGCCTTTGATGAGAATCCGGCCTTCGAGGCGTGGCAGTGGGTCACCTTGCCGGTGCCGCTCGCCGCTTTCCCGGCCCTGCTCCGGGAACGGCAGGCGCAGGGCTTGCGGTTAGGTCACGACGACTGGTTTCTGTTTGGGACCGTGCCGTTTGCATGGGAGGTGAAGTTATGCCACGAGGGCGACCTGCACCTCCAGACGGGAGAGCCGGCGTTGCTGGAGCAACTGGCGAACGGGCTGGAGCCGCTGGGCATTAGGCTCGTGCGACATGAAAAGCGGTTACCCTGAACCCATGAACGTCTGGGGCACGGGCAGTTTCGAGAATGAAGTGGGTGCGGCCTTCGCGCAGGAGGTCGTGCAGGACGGCGCGTTCGCCCTCGCCGAAGCCTTCGACGTGGCCCTCGACCCCGACACCGGGTTCCTGGCCGCTGAGGAAGGCCACCGCGTCCTGGCCGCCGCCGAGATTCTGGCTGCCGCGCTGACGGGCGAGACGGGAGGCATCACGGACGCCCCGTTGCGTGCCTGGGTTGCAAGCGCCAACCTCACCGAGCTGGAACCCCTGCGCGAACTGGCCCGCGCCGCGCTGGAGCGTGTCCTCGGCCCCGAGAGCGAACTCCCCGACCTCTGGGCCGACAGTCAGGATGCCGACGAGTGGCAGACCGACGTGGAGCGGCTGCGGGCGGCGCTGGGCTAGGGGAAGGGGGATGCCCACGGTGGTGGAAGTGTGGCTGGCAGATGACCTGGCGGGACTGGAAGACCACCCCCTGCCCCGCCTTCATGCCGAGCTGCACCGCTGTGCCCGGGAAACCGGGTGGCACTTGCAGCCCTTCTCCGCGTCACCTCCTGACAAACAGATGGAATCCTTCACCTTGCAGGGGCCACACGGTGGAGCGGGGGCGGAGCTGCGCTTCCACCGGGTGGTGCCTGTCCTGGGGTTTGTGGATGCACAGGCCCTGCAAGCAAGTCTTGATGTGTGGGCCTCCAGTTGGGTGGCCTGGGGCCATTCCTATATCAATCCTCCACCCCTGGTGGCCTGGTGGCAGGCCGCCGGGTGGCTCACGCCGGATGCGGCCTGGCTCAATGCCAGTCCCACTCCAGAGGACCTGCGGGCTTTGGGCCTTCTTGAAGGACCGGAGTGGAAACGCTCGCGCCAGCTCTCTCGCGGTGACGCCCTCTTCTTCGAGTGGTGACGCCTGCTCTCACCCCTCCAGCCGCACCTCGGCCACCTTCGCCAGCATCCGGAAGGACTGGAAGAGGTGGAGGGCGTCCGGGCTGGTGTACGCGACGGTCACGTTGTCCACCCGCTCCACGCTGGGCACCCGCTCACACTGGTCGGCGCGGGCCTGGTGGTTGAAGCTGAGTTCCACGCGGGCCGGCCAGGTGGTCTTGTACGGCCTGCCTTCCTGCGCGGCCCGCACGGCTTGCTCCGCGCCCTCGCGGATGCGCCGCTGCGCCTCACGCGGGTGCAGGTGGACGGCGGCGAAGCTGCTGAGGCCCTCCTTGACCGCCACGCGCACCACCTGCTCGCCCAGTTCGTCCCCAATCTCGGCCAGCGCCACGTCGTCCCCGGAGGCAAAGACCACCGGCACGCCGTAATGCCCGGCGACCAGGGCATTCAGGCCATACTCGCCCGTGTCACGCCCGTTGATGCGGACGTTGCGGATAAAGCCGTTCCAGGTGTGTGCCAGCGGCCCGCGCACGCTCCCCGCCCGCGCGTGGTAGCCCACGAACAGCAGCGCGCCCACGCCTTCCTCCTGCACGCCCTGCACCATGCTGAGCGGCTTGTCGTTGCCGCTGGTAAAGCAGACCCCCTCCGGCAGCAACTCCGGCAGCAGGTTCCGCATGGTGTCGTGGCTGTCGTTGACCAGCACGTCGGTTGCGCCGCCCGCGAATGCGCCCTCGGCGGCGGCGGCGGTTTCCAGCGTCATCCGCTCACGGGCCGCCTGATACTCCGTAGCGTTCACCAGGCCCCCGAACTCCGGCGGGCTGACCTGCACCCACGAGGCCACACCGCACACGCCCTCCATGTCCACGCTGATGACGACTTTCATGGGAAGGAGCGTACCGCGCCCGACGGTCCTGTGCTCTACCGTGATACGCGCCGGGGGCTGTCCCCATGGGGCGTGCTAGCCTCGTACGTTATGAGCCGCATCGCCCTGAAATCCGCCCGCGAGATTGAAGCCATGCGCCGTGCGGGGGCGCTCGTGGCGGAGACGTTCCGTGTCCTCGACCCCTTCGTGAAGCCCGGCGTGACGCTGGCCGAACTCGACCGGATCGCGGAGGAGCACATCCGCAAGAACGGCGCGACGCCCGCCTACCTCGGCTACGGCCCCAGGAACAATCCCTTTCCCGCCACCATCTGCGCCAGCGTGAACGAGGTCATCTGCCACGGGATACCTGGCCCTCTGGAGCTGAAGGAGGGCGACATCATCGGCGTGGACATCGGCGTGCTGCTGGACGGCGTGTACGGGGACGCCTGCTACACCTACACCGTGGGCCAGGTCAGTCCGGAGGTGCAGGGGCTGGTGGACACCACCCGCGAGAGCCTGAAGGCGGGGCTGGAGGTCGTACGGCCCGGCAACCGCACCGGCGACATCGGGCACGCCATTCAGACGGTCGCGGAGGGCCGGGGCTATGGTGTGGTGCGCGAGTACACCGGCCACGGCATCGGCAAGCGGCTGCACGAGGAACCCACCATCTACCACTGGGGCGCGCGCTACACCGGACTCAAGCTCCAGCCCGGCATGGTCTTCACCGTCGAGCCGATGATCAACCTGGGCACGCCCGACACCCGCCTGCTGAGCGACGGCTGGACCGTCATCACTGCTGACAAGAAACCCAGCGCGCAGTTCGAGCACACGGTGGTCGTCACCCCCAGGGGCCATGAGATTCTGACGCTGTGACCCTCGACGCACCCAAGCCCCCCGCCGCCCCGAAGTTCCCGCGCGGCGGGCTGTTGCCCATGACCGCCAAACACCTGGAAGACGAGAGCGTGTATCGGGGCCGGGTGCTGGAGGGCGCGGACCTGAGCGGCCGCACGCTGCACGCCGTCACCTTCGAGCAAGTGGTGTTCCGGAGGGTGAACTTCTCGCGGGCGGCGTGGTCCCACGTCCGTTTCGTGGACGCGCGATTCGAGGACAGTGATCTGAGTGCCGCGTGCTGGAGCGAGGCCAGCCTGGAGCGCGTGCAGTTCAGCGATTGCCGCCTGATGGGCCTGCACCTCCCGGCGGCGCGGCTGAGGCATGTCCGGCTCACCCGCGTGCAGGCGCGGCTCTCGCTGTGGGAGCGGGCCGACACCCGCAACCTCTGGGCCGAGGAGAGCGATTTCGGGGAGGCCACCTTTCTGGAGGCGAAGCTCCCCGGCGCGGTCTTCCGCGGCTGCCGCCTGCCCCGCACCGACTTCCAGCGTGCGGACCTGGACGGGGCCGACCTGCGGGCTTCGGAACTGGCGGGCACCCGCTTGGGTCTGCGGGAGGTCGCGGGCGTGACGGTGGAACCCGTGCAACTGCTCGACCTCGCGGGGCTGCTGGGGGTGCGGGTGCAGGAGTTGCCTGTGGTGGCTGACTGATACGGATTCCGGTTGAACAGTTACAAAAACTGTTCAACCCGAGCGGAGCGAGCAGGAAAGGAACGGTTGCCGGGAAAGGAGTTATCGAATCGGTGCTTTCCCGATTCGATAACGGATTGGACGGAAACCGTATGAGCCAAGGGGCGTGCGCCGGGCGGACGAAAAGTCCATTTCCCGGCGCACGCCTCCTGTTGCTGGTTGTTCGGCTCAGTCCGGCAGGTTCACGGGCCGCGCGTGGTCGAGCCAGCCCCAGTCGCGCAGGTAGGCGCGGAAGGCGTCCAGCAGCTCGGCGGCGTCGGCGCGGTCTTCCTCGGGCAGGGCGCGCCGCCACGTCTCACCCGTCAGGCGGGTGTAGGCCAGCAGTGGAGCCGGGTGGCCCAGGGACTCTTCCAGGCTCTCCAGCAGCGCCTCGTACCTGGCCCGCCGCCAGGGCTGTTGCCGGGTGATCTCGTTCAGGAACTCCTCGGCGGCGTGTTCGAGGAGCACCGGGCGGCCCAGGATCCAGGGGGCACGCGAGACGGGAGGGGCCGTCATGCTCACGCCTTCACCCAGCCGGGAAAGCCCTCGATGGCGACCAGCGTGGGGCGCGGGACATTGCTGCCGGGCTTCGCGGCGAAGTTCGAGCGCAGCTTGTCCAGGCTCTCGCTGTCCTCGCCGGGATGCTGGATGGATACGAACAGCGTGCGGCCGTCGGGCGAGAACACTGGGCCAGTCATCTCGGCATCCACCGGGCCGACGGCGAAGCGGTACGCGCGGCCCCGGTTCGGCCCCTCGGTCGGGAAGAAGAACATGGCGTTGTTCCCGTGAAAGGCCTTGGTGGGGTTGCTGCTCAGGTCGCTGTTGTCCGTGACCATCCACAGGTTGCCGTAGGGGTCGAACACCAGATTGTCGGGGCTGGCGAAGCCGCTTTGCGGGCCGCCCACCGCGAACACGTCCCACAGGAACGTCTGCGCCGTCCAGTCGTCGCCGTGTTCGCGGAACTTGATGATCTGGCCGAAGTAGTTGCCGTGCTTGGAGTTGTTGGTCAGCGAGGCGTACACCTCGCCGGTGCGTGGATGAATCTCGATGTCCTCGGGGCGGTCGACCGGAGTGCCGCCCACCGCCAGGGCCGAGGCGCGGGCATCGGCCAGCACGTCCGCCTGACCGCCGAACAGCGCCTTGCCGTCGCTGCCGCGCGCCTCTTGCAGCTTCTTGTTGCGGTCGTAGTCGAGCAGCACCCAGGAGCCGTTGCCGAAGTTCGCCACGTACAGGTCGCCGTCCGCGAGCAGGTCGCGGTTGGCGGCGCGGTTGCCGGGCGCGTACTTCCCGCGGCTGATGAACTTGTAGATGCACGAGTCCTGCATGTCGTCGCCCATGTACACGACGACCCGGCCATCTTTGGCGACCGTCACGGCGGCGTTCTCGTGGCGGAAACGGCCCATGCCGGTGCGCTTCCTGGGCGTCCAGGCCGGGTCGAAGGGGTCGATCTCGGTGACCCAGCCCTGGTGCATGGCCTCGTAGCCGCTGCCTGCCCAGGCCTTGGTGTAGCCGTCCACGTTCTCCTCGCAGGTCAGCAGCGTGCCCCAGGGGGTCTGGCCGCCCGAGCAGTTGCCCACCGTGCCGCGTACCGTGGTCGCGCCCTTCACCGCGGCGCTGCCCCGCGCCGGGCCGGTCAGCTCGATCTCGGTCAGGGCGTCGATGCGGCGGTTGCGCGGGTCGGGCACGATCTTCCACCCGCCGCCTTCCCGCCGCACCCGCACCACGCTCACGCCCACGGCCTTCATCTCGGCGTCGATCTGCTCGCGCGTGCGCTCCTTGGTGTTGCCGCCCACGAACAGCGCATTGACGTACTCGTGGTTGATGGTCAGCAGGGCGTCGGTGCTGCTGCTCCCGCCTTCCAGCAGGTCGATGGGAAAGAAGCCCACGTAGTCGTGGTTAAAGCCGATCTCGCGCCCACCTTCGGTAAAGACCTCGCCCCAGGGGGCCACGACCTGAAAGCGGTAACGCTCGGGCAGCGTCAGCGTGTCGGCCCCGGTCGGCTCGATCGGCCGGAAGGGCGGGTAGGTGCGCGGGTCGGCCTGGGTCGCCCCGGCCCCCACCGGCCCCCCGTTGTTCGCCGCCGCCTGCGCCCCGCTGAAGGTCACGGGGAGCGTGGCGGCAGCGGCGGTCGCGGCGGCCGTGCCCAGCGCCCCCCGGCGGGTGATCTTGGCGTCCAGCAGCCGGTGCCAGAAGCTCTGGCTGGCGGAAGAAGAGACAGGATTCGTCACGCCCCGGAGCATGGGGCCGCCTCGTCAGCGCAGCTTGAGCATCTGGTCAGGTGGATGTCAGCTCAAATGTCAGCCCAGCACCTCATGTCCCGCCGCCCGCAGGGCCGCTGCCGCCTGCGGAAGCTGCGCCGCCTTCACCAGCACGTAGTCCGTGTCGAAGGTGGACAGCGCGAAGATGCCCACCCCCGCCCCCGCAGCGGGTTCAGCACGGCGGCCAGGATGCCCGTCAGGTGAAAGGGAAAGGGGCCGTGCAGCCGCAGCGCCGCCCAGCCGCCCTCGGCCCGCACGCCGTCGGGCACATGCCCCGCCAGCGTCACCACACTCACCTCGCCCGGCGCGGCTGTCACCGCCCACAGCTCGCCGTCCATTGCCCACCCGGGTGGGGGAGAGCCGGGCGCGAGCTGCGCCACCGCATAGTCACCGGTGAGGATGGAGAGGGTCAGCCGGACCGCGTCTGTCATGCGCCCATCAGAGCAGAAGAGTGGGGTACAGGACAGGGGCAGGCGGCAGGAACCCCCGGCGTGAGTGCCGGGGGCCTGGGGCTGGCCGCTGGAAGCTGGCTGCTTCCCCTTACTCCGTCGCCACCGTCTGATCCACCGCCTGCGAGGCGGGCAGCACCATGCGGAAGTGCGCGGCGGGGTTCACCAGCAGCTCGGCCACGCGGCGGGCGGGCACGGGTTGCTCGCTCGCCAGCAGCAGCTCGTGGTACTGGCCCAGCAGTTCGCGCACGTCGGCGGCTCCCTGCGCACTGAGGGGCAGAATCTGCACGTTCGACCCGCGGGCGAGGCGTCGCCGCAGCGCCGCGTCGTCTAGGCCCTGCTCCGGCTCGAAGCGCAGGTACACCACGCCGCCACTCATGCCGCTGCAAATCCAGGGACCGGGGTCGCCCAGCACCACGGCCCGCCCGGCCGTCATGTACTCGAAGGCGTAGCCCTTGGCGTTGGCGCGGGTGGCGAGCGCGCCGGGCGAGTCGTCCACCGGGGCGCGCAGGTCGCCGCCCAGCACCACGTCCGCCCCCGAGAGGCGCACGCAGAAGCGGCTGTCGGCGTTGCCCTGCACGAAGAAGCGCCCGCCGATGGCCCCGTAGGCGAAGCTCTTGCCCACCGAGCCGTCCACCCGCACGCCCTGGTGGTTGCGGCCCTTGAGAATCACGATCTGGCCGCCCAGCGCGCTCTTGCCCACGCCGTCCTGTGCGCCGCCGTCCACCTGAATATCTACGGGGCCGTTGTTGAAGGCCCCCAGGCCGTTGCCCGGAATGCTGCCCGCCTCGAAGTGCAGCTTCACGCGCCGGGCCTGCCGGGCGGTGCGCGGGTCGCGGGTCAGCGTGCCGACGAGGTGGGTGCCCAGCGCCCGCTCGGCCGACTGCACCGGGCCGTCGCGGTACACCACGTCCTCCTCGTCCTCGTCCTCGATGGCGTCCGTGACCCACTCGCTGACCATCTTGGTCATGTAGTTCAGCGGCTTGTGAATCACGCGCCCCCCCAGGCCCTGCCACGCCTCCGGGGCCTCGGCGGGCGTGAGCAGTTCGGTGAGGTCGAGCGCGTCCGTCTCGCCCGCCAGCAGCTCGGCGCGGCCCACCAGTTCCTGCAGGCTGCCCAGCCCCAGCCCCGCCACCAGGCCGCGCAGTTCTGCGGCAATCCCGCTGTAAAAGGCGTGCAGGCGGTCCACCTCGGTCGGCAGCACGCGCGGCACGAAGCGCTTGAAGCCGTGGGCCTTCGCCTCCTCCTCGGTTTCCACCTGGGTCGTGATACCCACGTGACAGGTGTCGAGCTGGCAGCCCCGGCAGATCGTGCAGCCGATGGCGACCATGCTCAGCGTGCCGAAGCCCACGCGGTTCGCGCCCAGCGCCACCACCCGCGCCACGTCGAGCGCCGTCTTGAGGCCGCCGTCGGCCCACAGCTCCACCCGGTCGCGCATCCCGGCGGCCGTCAGCAGCCGGTGCGCGCGTGCCACGCCGAACTCGACCGGCATTCCGGCGTACTTCAGCGCGTGCGACCGGGCCGCGCCCGTGCCCCCCTCGGAGCCAGACAGCGTGATGATGTGTGCCCCCGCCTTCGCCACGCCGAGCGCGATGGTGCCCACGCCGGGCGTCACCGGAATCTTCACGCTGATTTTGGCCTGCGGCGCGATGGTCTTGAGTTCCTCGATCAGCTGCGCGAGGTCCTCGATGGAGTACACGTCGTGGTTGTTGCTGGGGCTGATCAGGTCGGTGCCCTGCACGGCGTGGCGGGCGGCGGCGACCTTCGCGCTGACCTTCTTGCCGGGGAGGTGGCCGCCCTCGCCGGGCTTGGCCCCCTGGCCCACCTTGATCTCGATGACGTGGGCCGAGTTCAGCATCACGCTGCTCACGCCGAAGCGCCCCGACGCCACCTGCTGCCCGCGCCAGTGGTTGTACTGCCCCAGCATCGCGGGAATCTCGCCGCCCTCGCCGTTCATCGCCAGGATGTTCAGCCGCCGCGCCGCCTCCACGTAGGAGCGGAAGGCCGTCTCGCCCTGCGACCCGAAGCTCATCGCGCTGATGACAAACGGGAGGCTGTGTCCGCCCACTGCCAGGTCCACGCTGTCGGGGTCCAGGGCCTCGCTGCCCTCCGGTGCCCGCAGCGTGAGCAGTTGCCGCGCCGAGAGCGGCATCTCCTGCTCCAGCGCCCGGATGCGCTGCTGGTAGTCGGCGGGGCTGATCTCGCCGTTGGCGAGGGCAAAGGCCGCCTTGAACACGCGCGGGTTGAAGCGCTGATCGCGGTCCATGCCCTCGCCGCCCGCCTGGAACTTGGCGAGCCTGGCCTGCAAGGTCTGCTCCAGCCCGGCCAGCGTGTAGCCCTTCTCACCGCCCCAGAAGCCGCGCACGCCCAGCGTGTTCGTCACGTCCGCCGCCAGCCCCAGCGCGCTGAACATCTGCCCGTAGCCGCGCAGCTCGTGGATGCCCATGGTGGACATCACCTTCTCGACGCCCTTGGTCAGCCCGCCTACGAGCTGGTGCCCCGCCTCCGGGTAGAGGGCATATAGGGCGGTCGGCTCGGCGGCCTCGGCCCCCAGCCCGATCAGCAGCATCACGTCGTGCAGGTTGCGGATCTGCCCGCTGCGAACCGCCAGGCTGGTCAGGCGGCGCAGGCTGATGCCTTCCTCGTTCCGCGCCGCCGTCAGCGCCTGTTCCAGCGACCCCACCGCCAGCGCGATGTCGAGGGCCGCCTCACCGCTCGCGTACAGCGCCGTATCGTCGAGCAGCAGCACCTCGGCCCCGCCGCGCACCGCCCCTACGGCTTCCGCGTGCAGGCGGGCCAGCGCGTCCGTCAGGCGCTCGCCGGCCCCCAGCGCGGGCACCAGCGTCGCGGTCTGGAAGGCGTCGCGGATGCCCTGCACGGTCAGCGTGCCGTACGCCTCCGCGACCGCCCCGGTGGGGGCCAGGACGGGGGTCAGCAGGTCCACGCTGTGGCCGTCGCTGCTGCCGGGCAGCGGGCGGCGGCCCAGCAGGGTGCGGGTGGAGAAATGCTCGATCTCGCGCTCGCGGTCGATGGCGGGGTTGGTGACGACTGCCACCGTCTCCTTGAAGAACTCCGCGAGGTTGGGTTTCTCGGCGCGCAGGGCGGGCATCTGCCCGTCGAAGCCCAGCGAGGCGATGGGTTCCGCGCCCTTTTCCGCGACCGCCTTCACGTACTCCTCGTCCCAGCGCTCCCAGCCGAAGGCGGCCCGCTGCGCCCGGCTGAACTCGGGCAGCGGCGGATTCTCGCCCGCCGGGAGGTGCGGCCCCTTCACCCGCTCATGGGCGTTCTCGAAGTTGTAGCCCTTGCCGTGGACGCGCTCCAGCACCAGCCGCTGCACGTTCTCGTTGGCATGCAGCTTGACCCGGCCCCCCGACAGGCAGGCGACCATCTTCTCGCCGGGCGCGAAGGGCTGCGGGTCGGCCACCATGCTGCCCAGCGGAATCACGCCGCGTTCGCTGCTCCAGAAGTATTCCTTTTCCGTCTCCCCGAACCACAGCGGGCGCAGGCCCATCGCGTCCACCGAGAAGACGCACTCGTTGCCGTGCCGCGCGATGATCGCCGCCGGTCCCTGCGCGAGCGGCCCGCCCCCCGCCCGCAGCCCGATATAGGCCGATTGCAGCGACGTGGAAAAGCCCTTCACCTCGCTCAGGACGGGCGGGAACACGCTCTCCACCGCCTCCAGCAGGCTCATGCCGCGGTCGTTGATGTAGCCCATCAGCACCCGGTTGAGATCCTGGCTGTCCGAGCCGCCGGTCAGCGGCAGGCCGAGCTGCACGCCCTCCTTGCGCAGGCGGTCGATGGTGTTGATCTCGCCGTTGTGCGCCAGCAGGCTGAAGGGCTGCACCTGCTCGAAGGTGGAGAGCGTGTTCGTGGAGTAGCGGTTGTGCCCGATCGTCACGACCGACATGAAGTCGGGGCGCGAGAGTTCCGGGTAGTAGCGGGGCAGCAGTTCGGCGCTGCCGCGCACCTTGTACACGACCGCGTGGGTGGACAGGCTGACCACGTGGACCGGGTACTTCTGCTCCAGCGCCAGCGCGAGGTCGAACAGCGTGGCGTTGCGCTCATGGTTGGTGCTGCCCGGCACGGTCCCGGCAATCTGCACGAACTGCGGCTCGGTCAGGCGCGCAATCGGCCCCAGGGCGTGGCTGTACACCTGACCCTGGCGTTCGAGCAGCACCTGCACCCCCAGGCGGCCCGCCAGCACCCGCAGCCCGTCGAGCAGTTCGCGCACGCTCTGGCCCTGCGGCACGAAGAAATGCCCCACCCAGAAGTCGGCGCTGTCCACCACGCCCTCGTCCAGCCGCGCCTCCGTGAGGTAGCGCTTCCACAGCAGGCGCGGGATGTCGGTCTGGATGCCCGCGCCGTCGCCCTCGCCGCGCACCTCGCCGCTGCGGTGCGCCATGTGCGCGAGTTCCTCCAGCGCGCGCGTCACGTTGCCGTGGGTGGCCTCGCCCGTCTTGCGGACCTTGCAGAGAATTCCGCAGGCGTCGTGCCCGAGTTCGTCGAAGTTGCCCGGAAAAAGCGGTTCGAGCCTGGAGCGTTCGGACTGGCGGTACAGGCTGTCCCCCGTCTGGTAGAAGGGGCGGTCATGGGCAGGTCGTTGGGCATCGGTCATGCGCGGGCCTCCAGGCGGAACAGGCGGGCGGAGAACTGTGGGGGCGGTCGGGGGGAAGAGGCCACCCCTTGAGTAAATATTCATTTAATGGCATAAAGCTGCTGCTCGTGGCTGGGGCCTGTACAGACGCATGGGGCCACCGGGATAGACGGGAGGGGTATCTCCACCCCCCCGCCGGGCGGTTGCGCTGCGGCGGCGGCGGCGGCTAGATTAGAATCCTTAGCTTTCTGGAGGGCCTTACGGCTGTGGAAACCCTGCGCGTCTCTGGCAAATCACGTCCAAACTCGGTGGCCGGGGCGGTCGCGGCCCTGCTGCGCTCTCAGGGCCGGGTCGAGGTCCACGCCATCGGCCCGGCGGCGGTGAACCAGGCCGTCAAGGCCCTGGCGATTGCGCGCGGCTACCTGCTGGGCGATGGCCTCGACCTCACCGTGCAGCCCGCCTTCCTGAAACTCGATGTGGCCGACGAGGAGCGCACGGCCCTGACCTTCCGGGTGGAGGGCATTCGCCCAGGCTAAACCCACCGGAAAGCCTCTCATAAAACTTGAGTACGGCACGCTAAGATATGGGCAGGAGGAAGCCCCTGCATGTTCTTCGGCCCGTATACCTTTCTGATCCTCATCATCTTCGTCGCCTCGCTGCTGATCCAGGGCTACCTGAGCCGGACCTACGGGCAGTGGGGCAACGTCCGCAACAGCCGCAACCTGACGGGCGCGCAGCTTGCCCGACAGATGCTGGACGAGAACGGCCTCCCCAACGTGCCGGTGAATGCCGTCCCCGGCAACCTCAGTGACCACTACGACCCCATCAAGAAGGTCGTGAACCTGTCGGAAGCCAACTACCACGTGCCCAGCGTCAGCGCCCTGGCCGTCGCTGCCCACGAGGTCGGCCACGCGATTCAGGACAAGGTGCGGATGCCCGCCCTGGTGCTGCGCGGCCAGCTCGCCGTGCCCCTGAGCCTGGGGATGAACCTCGCGCCGCTGCTGCTGCTCGCAGGGGTGTTCCTGCACTTCACCGGCCTGATCTGGGTGGGCGTGTTCCTGTTCGGCGCGGCGCTGCTGTTCCACCTGATCACCCTGCCGGTCGAGTTCGACGCCAGCCGCCGCGCGCTGGTCTACCTGAATACCCGTGGCCTCACCAGCGGCCGCGAGAGCCAGGGTGCCCGCGCCGTCCTGACCGCCGCCGCCCTCACCTACGTGGCGGGCTTCGCGATGGCCCTCGCGCAACTGCTGAACGTGCTGGGCATCGCCCGCAGCCAGGACGATTGAGGGAGAGCGGCCAGCTTCCAGCCGCCAGCAACCAGCACAAGAAAGCCCCTGCCTGGAGCGGGGGCTTCTTCCGTTTGTCGGATGGGGGAGACTGGGGCCGTGCCGCAGTTCGTCTACGTCCTCGAAGTCGTGCGTGATGGGGGCCGCATCCGGGCGCACTTCGCCCAGACCGCCGGGGCGGCCCAGCGTGCGGCCCGGAAGTACGTCGGGCGGGGCGTCTGGGTGCCCACCCCTGACCCCGCCACCCCCGCACGCCTCCTCGACGGCGACACCGAACTCGCCCGCGTGGTCCGTGAGGTGGTGCCCCTCACCTGAAAGCAAATGCCCCAGCTTCAGGCCGGGGCATCTCTTTTGCTGGTTGCTGGAAGCTGGCCGCCCTCTACACGTTGAAGCCGAACATCCGCATCTGCCGCTTGCCGTCCTCGGTCATCTTGTCCGGCCCCCAGGGCGGCGTCCACACGAACTCGACATTGACCTCGCTCACGCCGTCCAGACGCCCGACCGCCATCTCGGCATCGGCGCGGATCAGGTCCTGCACCGGGCAACCCACGCTGGTGAGGGTCATGGTGATGTCCACCAGGCCGCCCGGCGCGATGTCCACGCCGTAGATCAGGCCCAGGTCCACCACGTTCACCGGAATCTCGGGGTCCTTGACGATCTTCAGGGCCTCCAGCACCTGCGCCTCGGTGGGCAGGCCCGCCGCTTCCCCGGCCTGCGGGGTGGGATTGGCTCCAGTGTCGTCCATCACGCGCCTCCTTCCTCGGTCGGCAGGCCCGCGTCCTGCCAGGCGAGTGTGCCGCCCTCCAGGTTCACGACGCGCGTGTAGCCGTGGTCCAGCAGGTACTGCCCGGCGCGGGCGCTGCGGGCACCGCTGCGGCAGATCATCACCAGTTCGCGGTCGCGCGGCAGTTCCGCGTAGCGGGCCTCGAACTCGCTGAGGGGCAGGAGCTGTGCGCCCTGCGCGTGAACGTCCTGGTACTCGTTCGGCTCGCGCACGTCGACCAGCAGCGCGCCTCCTTGCACCCGCTGCTGGCCCTCGGTGGGCGACACGTCCTTCAGGGAATCGGCCTTCATGGGTCCCAGCATACAGGCGGCGGCCGGGACGCATGGTGCGGGCGTACACTCGGCTCATGACCCTGCCCGGCGGCGTGACCCTGATTGACCTGCGCCCGGCGGACCTGCGCGCCCGCGAGCCGCTGGCCGACCTGACCCCCTTGCCCGTCCTGCCCGTCACGCTCAACGCCATCGAGAACGGCACGCACGGCCTGCAGCCGGAGCTGGGGCCGCTGGTCGTCATCTGCGAGCGTGGCGTGCGTTCAGGCCTCGCCGCCCGTTACCTGAAGGCCGACGGTCTGGAGGCCAGCGCCTATCCCGGCGGCGTTCCCGCCCTGCGTGCCAGGCACAAGCCGGATTGACCCGGCGCTCATGTCCCGCACGGGGCCGGGGCGCACCATGACGCATGACACACAAGGACCGCTACAACGAAGGCGAGCGCGACCACAGCCCCAAACCGGGCAGCAACCACGGCAGCGCCGACGACAAGAACAACGACGGCCGCCGCAACGGCAGCGAGAGCGGTGGCGGCAAGGACGGCGGGAAGGACAGCGGGAAGAGCGGGGGAGACAACAAGAGCTGAACGGGTGGCAGGGGAAGGGCCGGGGGTAAAATCCCGGTCCCTTCTTGTTGCGGGTTCAGGCTCGGTAAGAACACCCTCGCCCCACTTCCCATTCCCATCCGAACCCCGGTCACGCTCGGGCCGACAGCGTTCGGCTAGACTGGCGCGTTATGGCGCGTGCCCGAGTGAAACCCGAAGTGATGAGTCCTGTTGGTGGCTGGCCGCAACTGCGCGCCGCGGTGGAGGCCGGGGCGGATGCAGTGTTCTTCGGCGTGCAGCCCGCGCAGGGCCAGGGCTTCCATGCACGGGCCAAGGTGGGCTTCAGCGCCGAGGAACTGCCTGACATCATGCGGACGCTGCACGAGCGCGGCGTGCAGGGCTTCGTGACCTTCAACGTCCTGGTGTTCGACCGCGAGCTGCGGGACGCCGAGCGGCAACTGATCCACCTGGCCGAGTCGGGCGTGGACGCGCTGATCGTGCAGGATCATGGGGTCGCGCGGCTGGCGCACAGCATCTGCCCCGACCTCCCCATCCACGGCAGCACCCAGATGAGCATCACCTCCGCCGAGGGGGCCGAGCTGGCCCGCCGCTTCGGGGCAAGCCGGGTGGTGCTGGGCCGCGAGCTGTCGCTGCGGGACATCGGCCGCATCGCCGCGCAGACCGACATGGAGCTGGAAACCTTCGTGCATGGTGCCCTGTGCGTGAGCTACAGCGGCCAGTGCTTTTCCAGCGAGGCGTGGGGCGGGCGCAGCGCCAACCGGGGCCAGTGTGCCCAGGCCTGCCGCCTGCCCTACGAGATGCTGGTGGACGGCGAGCAGCGCGACCTGGGTGACGCCCGCTACCTCCTCTCGCCCGGCGACCTGTACGCGCTGCATCAGGTGCCCGAGCTGGTGCGCCTGGGTATCGACTGCCTCAAGATCGAGGGCCGCTATAAGGACGCCGAGTTCGTCGCCCTCACCACCGCCGCTTACCGCAAGGCTGTGGACGAGGCGTGGGCGGGGCTGCCCCTCAGCGTCACGCCGGACGAGGAACGCGACCTGGAGCAGGCGTACTCGCGGGGCCTGGGGCCACACTTCATGAGCGGCACCAACCATCAGCAGGTCGTGCGTGGGCGTGCGCCCCGGCACCGCGGCGTGCGGGTGGGCACCGTGCGCGGCACCACCGAGCGCGGCGTGCTGGTCGAACTGTCGGAGGAGGTGCGCCCCGGCGACGGCCTGGTCTTCGACCCCGCCAACTGGCGCGCCCCCGAAGGCCGCGAGGAGGGCGGCTTCCTGTACGGCCTGTGGCAGCGCGGGCGGCAGGTGGAGGACGTGCGCCCCGGCGAGACGGCCGAACTGCGCTTCGGGCGCGGCGCGGTGGACCCTGCCCGTGTGCGCCCTGGCGACCCCGTGTGGCGCACGCAGGACCCCGGCCTGAGCGCCCGCGTCCGCCCCCTGCTGGAGGCTGGCGACCCGGTCTACACCCGCCCCGTCACCGCCCACTTCCGCGGGCACCTGGGCGAGGTTCCCGCCCTCACCCTCACGGACGAGGGGGGCCGCAGCGTCACCGTGACCCTGCCCGACCCCCTCCAGCCCGCCCGCAACCGCGCCCTGGACGAGGCGGGCCTGCGCGAGCAACTGGGCAAGCTGGGCGGCACGGGCTACCACCTGGCGGCCCTGACCGCCGACCTCTCCGGCCCCGGCTTCCTCCCCGTCTCGCAGCTCAACGCCCTGCGCCGCGAGGCCGCCGAGCAGCTCACGGCTCTGCGAGGGCAGGCCCCCGAGCGCCGCATCATCCCCCGGCTGGAGGAGGTGCTGGGGGCAGAAGGCAGAAGGCGGAAGGCAGAGGCTCCACAACCCACAGCCCACACCCCACAACCCCGCCTCCACGTTCTCGTCCGCACGCCCGAGCAACTCGACGCCGCCCTGGCGGAACGGCCCGACTCCATCACCCTCGATTACCTCGAACTGTACGGCCTGAAACCCAGCGTGGAGCGTGTGCGGGAGGTGGGCCTGAAGGTGCGGGTCGCCAGCCCGCGCATCCTCAAGCCCACCGAGCAGAACCTCCAGAAGTTCCTGCTGTCACTGGGGGCCGAGGTGCTGGTGCGCTCCGGCGGGCTGCTGGAAGGCTTGCAGGACGTGCCCGACCGGCCCGCGCTGACCGGCGACTTCAGCCTGAATGCTGCCAACGTCCTGACCACCCGCGCCCTGCTGGACCTGGGCCTGGAGCGCGTCACGCCCACGCACGACCTGAACGCCCGGCAGGTCACCGACCTCGCCGCGCTGGTGGGGCCGGAGCGGCTGGAGGCCATCGCCTACCAGCACCTCCCCGTCTTTCACACCGAACACTGCGTGTTCTGCCGCTTTCTGTCGGAGGGCACCGACTACACCAATTGCGGCCACCCCTGCGAATCCCACCGGGTCGCCCTGCGCGACGAGCGCGGCGTCGCCCACCCCGTCATGGCCGACGTGGGCTGCCGCAACACCATCTTCGAGGGCCGCCCCCAGGTCGCGGGCCGCCACCTGCAAGACTGGCTGGCCGCCGGGCTGCGCGACTTCCGCCTGGAGTTTGTCCACGAAACGCCGGGGCAGGTGCGCGAGGTGATTCGCGCCCACCGCGCCTTCCTGGCGGGAGAACTCAGCGCCGCCGCCCTGGAAGCCGCCCTGGAGCGTCAGGCCGACCAGGGGACCACCGAGGGCAGCCTCTTCGTCCCCGAGGGCTTCGACCGTCTGCCCGCCCTGCCCGTGCTGTAACGCCCACGCCTTCATGAAGCCCCGCTTGAGGGGAACTTCATGTTCCTAGCAGGCGCTGACCCGGTACGCTACCGCATGGGCGAGGCGGAACCGGTCAAGACGGAGCGGCATGACGTGCAGGCACGCCAGCATCACACCAACACCGGCGTTCGCCCGGTGCGGACCTACCGCGAACACCCGCACGGCCTCCTCGTCGCGCGGGACTTCGTGGCCCATCCGCGCATCCGGCACTGGCAGGCGCACCTGCTGCCCCGCCTGGGCGTGGTCGTCTGCCGCTACGACTTCCACGGCTCGCGCGAGCACGACTATTACATCGACGTGGCGACTATCACCCGCGCGGGCGACCTATGGACCGTGCGCGACCACTACCTCGACCTCCTGGTCCACGAGGGCCTCACCGCCGAAATCGTGGACACCGACGAGCTGCTGGCCGCGCACGCGGCGGGCTATATCGGCACGCCCGAACTGCACCACGCTGTCGCCACGGCCCACCGCGTCCTGGCAGGGCTGGCCCGCGCCCGCTACAGCGTGGAGGGCTGGCTGGGCGCGGAGGGCGTGCGGGTGGAGTGGCTGCCGGTGACAGAGTACGCGACGGCGTAAGGCAAAGGGCGCATAGCCGCAGCACCACGCTTTCGCCTACCCTGCCCCATGCCCGATGCCGCCCAGAACCGCCTGGAAGCCGCCCTGCCCGCCGCCCTCGCCCGCGTCGTCGCCACACCCGGCGTCTATGCGGTCCTGTGGTGCGGCAGCGCCGCACGGGGAGAGGCGGACGTCCACAGCGACCTCGACTTTCACGCCCTGGTGAAGGGCGACCACCGCTGGCGCAGCAGCCTCATGGTGGAGGGCGTGCCCGTGGAGGTCTTTCACAACCCGCCCCGCAAGGTGCGGGCCATGTTCGCGGAGCCGGACCACGCCTCAGTTGCCATGTTCGCGCAGGGCCGCGTGCTGGTGGACCACCCCGACCTCGCCGCCCTGGTAGAGGAAGCCCGCACCCTCCTCGCGGCTGGCCCCACGCCCCGGCCCCTGACACCCTTTCAGCGCCACATGTTGCTCGACGAGGTGGTGGAGGCCCGCAGCACCCAGGCTGACCCCATGCACGCCTTTCACGTGGTGAATGCCGCCGCCCGCCTCGTCCGCGCCCTGTACGCCACGCGCGGCTGGTGGGAGGTCAAGCCCCGCCACTGGCTGACTGACCTGACGGAAAAGGACCTGCAGGTTGCCCACCACCTCCACACGGCCCTGAACGCGCCCCGGCCCGCCGAACGTCAGACCGCCCTGGAAGCCCTGGCCCTCTGCGTGCTGGAGAGCCTGAACTACGGCGAGAGCGCAACGGACCCCGAGCCGGTGCCCTGAGCTGGCCGCTGGAAGCTGGCGGCTGGCCGCTCCCCCGTCAGCTCAGCACCACTTCCGCCTGCGTTCCCGGCGGCAGGCTCAGCAGCTGCCGCAGCGGTTCCTCGCCGTGCTTGAGCAGGAAGGTCAGGAAGTTCATCTCGCGTTCCTGCGGAATGCCGTTCGGCAGCAGGTGGAGCTTCAGCCGCGTGAGCTGCCGCGTGCGGTCGTTCTCCTGGCGGGCCAGGGCGCGCACGGCGAGGGTCTGGAGGTGCGCGACACGGGCCGTGGTGCGGCGGCGGGTGCGTTCGGCGGCCCCCTCCAGCGTGGGGTCGAGGGCGGCCAGTTCCTCCGTCAGCGCACGCAGTTCGGCGTCCAGCGCGGTCAGTCGCTCCGAGGCGGCCGCTTCCGCCCCCCGTTCACGCGCCAGCGCCCGCCCCAGCACCCCTTCCGGGTCGGCCTGCACCTGCGCCGCCGTCGCCCCCAGGCGCGCAAGCAGGCGCATCACGTTCGGCTCCAGCCACGTGACGCTCAATCTGGGCCACAGCAGGGGTTGCCGCAGGCCGTGCAGCGCGTAGACCTCCCGCAGTTGTGCCCCGTAGGCAATCTCGCCCGGCCCGACCACAAAGGCCAGCGTGGGCAGCAGCGCGTCCTGCACGGCCGGGCGCAGGCCCGCCGCCGGGGTCAGGCGCGAGGGGTCGGCCTCCAGCAGCGCCCGCACCTCCCCCGGCGTGTACGTCTGTGCCCCGGTGCTGAATCCCCGCCCGTCGAAGCGCAGGAGCCGCCGCTGGCCGTCCTCCTCCTCCAGAAAGAGGTTCGTCGCGCCGGCCGGGCGGCGAAGCTGGGGCACGAAGCCCGCCTCCTCCAGCCGCGCCGCCGCCGCCTCGATGCACTCCGGGCCAGCCAGCGGGCGCTCCAGTTCGCGGGCCAGGGTGGGGGCCATCAGCCGGGCAAGGGCGGGGTGCAGGGGGTCCAGCACCACCAGCCCGGCGGGGGCGAGCAGCCCATGCATCAGCCGGGCGAAGACATCAGCGTAGCTGCCCCCGCCCCCCACGGCCCGGCGCACCCGCGCCCGCACCGCCTCGCGGTACTCCGGGGCGGTGTCGAAGCGGCCCAACAGCGCCTCCACCTCGGCGGTCCACTCGTCCCGCCAGGGCACGCGCCCCACCGGCACGCCTTCCGGCAGGGCCAGCGTCAGCCGGTGCAGCTCCTCGGCGTGGTCGAGCAGGGTGGTGGAGGCCACCTCCGCCGCGTCGTGGTCCTGGCTGGCGACCCAGTAGACCGGCACGACCGGGGCCTCCTCGTGGTCCAGGGAGCGGGCGAGCAGCGCGGCGTCGGCCCCCTTGTGGACGCTGTAGGCGGGTCCCGTCAGCAGGCCCGCCTGTTGCCCGGTCACGACTACCCGCGAGGCGGGGTTCGCCAGGCGTGTGAGCTGTGCCTCCAGCCCCGCGTCCAGCGTGCCCAGGTCGCGGTGGTAGGCCCGCAGCGCGTCGGCCAGGGCGACGCGGTCCACGTCAGGCCGCGCCTCCTGCCTGGCCGCCTCCAGGTCCCCCGGCGCGAGGCGGAAGAAAGCGGGCAGGTCGCCCGCCCGGTATGCCGCTGCAATGCTTCTGGTCAAGATGCCACCCTCGTCCGGTGGGCCGCCTGCCTGCCCGGCCCCCCTTCTCGCTTTAGATTCTACAGCACTTGCCCGATGGTTAGCGCAGCGGCTCGCGGGCGGCTGTGAGCAGCCCAGCGCGGTCGGTCAGGATGATGCGGCGGTAGCCCAGGTCCAGCAGGCCGCGGGAGCGGAAGTCGCCCAGCAGCTTGGTGATCGTCTCGCGCGTGCTGCCCACCACGTGCGCGAGGTCCTGGTGCGACACCCGCTCGCGCAGGGCCAGCGTGCCGCCGTCGGGCCAGGGGCCTTCGC
Organism: Deinococcus carri; assembly: GCF_039545055.1. NCBI lineage: Bacteria > Thermotogati > Deinococcota > Deinococci > Deinococcales > Deinococcaceae > Deinococcus > Deinococcus carri. The sequence goes on along the minus strand of NZ_BAABRP010000001.1, from coordinate 965,112 downwards.
GCTCGGCCAGGGCCAGCAGCGCCAGCGCCAGCCGCTGCGAGACCTCCATGAACACCAGCCCCGCGAGCCGGTCCTGCACCCCCCGCGTCTGCCGCGTGACCTGCTCGGTGAGGGCCACGCCGACCGCCGGGTGCGTCTGCATCAGGCGGGTCAGCGTCTCGCGGCCCAGCAGCAGCGCCTCGGCGTCGTCCATTGCCTCGGCGTACATGCCGTAGCTCGCGCCGGGCAGCAGCGCCCCCGCCCCCAGCAGTTGCCCCGGCCCGTGCACGTCCAGCGTGACCTCGCGCGCCCCCACCCCCAGGCGGTAAAGCCGCACGCTGCCGCGCGTGAGGACGAACAGCGTTTCGGCCGCGTCCTCCGGATGAAACAGCAGGCCCCCCCGCGCCCAGCGGCCCACCCGCGCCGCGGCCACCACCTGCGCCTGCGCTTCCTGCGGGAGCATCCCGAATGGCCCGGACATCATGGGCACAGTCTGCCATAGGCGGGCAGAAGGCGGAAACGTGGAATCTTTTCCTAGCGCCTAATCCCTAACGCCTAACCCCCCCCGTGTTACAATCCCCGCCACGCATGACCCGACCCGATCCGACCGCCGCCTCTGCCAGCGAGGCGCGCCTGACTCTGTTCGACCTGCCGCTGGACGTGGTGACCCTGGAGCAGACCCTGGACCGGCTGGGCGGGTGGATGTTCCGCGCGCCCCGGAGTCCCCACACGGTCGTGACGCTGAATCCCGAGTTCATCGTGCAGTCGCGCACGCAGCCCGAGTTCGTCCGGGCGATGCAGGAGGCCGACCTGGTGACCGCCGACGGCGTGGGCATCGTCTGGGCCGCGCGGCAACTGCATGGGCGCGAGGTGCCGCGTGCCCCCGGCTACGACATCGTGAAGGGGCTGATGCAGCGCCACGGCTCCGAGCTGCGGGTCTTTTTCCTGGGGGCCAGGCCGGGCGTGGCGGAGCAGGCCGCGCAGAACGCCATGCGCGACTACGGGATTCAGGTGGCGGGCGTCCACCACGGTTACTTCGACTCCAGTGAGGATCAGCGGGTCGCGGAGCTGGTCGGCGCGTCCGGCGCGCACCTCGTCCTGACGGGCATGGGGGCCGGAAGGCAGGAAATCTTCAACCAGTACTGGCGGCAGGTGCTGGCGGCCCCCGTGCTGCTGGGCTGCGGTGGCGTCATCGACGTGTTCGCGGGCACGGCCGACCTCGCCCCGGCCTGGACGCGCAAGCTGGGCGTGGAGTTCATCTGGCGCGTCGGCCTGGACCGCAAACGCTGGAACCGCGCCCCCCGCCTCGCCCAGTTCATGCGGCTGGTGCAGGCGGAGAAGCGGCGGCAGGGGCGCGGGACGCAGTAGGCGGTACGCGGGAAGAACCTTTCCTGCGTACTGCGCCCCGCGTCCTGCCTACCTGCCCAGCCCCAGGTCCCCGCTGAAGTTCCCCTCCCAGGCATTCAGCACCCGGCCGCCCTGCACCAGCAGCACGGTGGGGTAGGCCCCGACGCGCAGGGCGCGGGCAAAGGCGGTGGCCTCCGGGCCGCGCCATACGTTGACGCCCCTGGGGGCGGGGGCAGGCACGTCCTCCGCGTTCACGGCGCGCACCGGCAGGCCCGCCGACAGCACGGCCCCCCACAGGTCCCCCAGGTCGCCGCAGTCGTGCGAGTACACCACCAGCACCTCGCGGTCAGGGGAGGTCCAGGGGTGGGCCGGGAGCAGCTCGCCCAGGCGCACGCGCGCGTCGGCGGCGGGGGTGCCCAGGGCCAGCAGCAGCGTCAGCAGGGGCGCACGTTTCATGTGCGGCATGATGCCCGCCGCGCCCGCCCCCGCGCGTGACAGCCCGGTGAGAAGTGCCCGGCCTGTGCCCGCCGCGCCCTCAGCTCGACAAAAGAATCCCACCGCCGGAGACGGGCGGTGGGACAGGGGGGCCTTCAGTTCTTGGCGTTGGGAGCCGGGGCCGTGCCGGGCGAGCGGATGGCCTTGATGGCCTGCGGGTCGGGCTGCTCGTCGCGCAGGGGCTGGGGGTCGGGGTCGGGGGCGTAGCCGGGCAGGTCCTCGATGGCGACCCGCCGGGGCACCACGTTCTCGGGCGGGGTGAACTCGGTGGCGAGGCGGCCCGTGGTGCGGTCCAGGTTGATGACGGTCGTGCGGGGATCGGCCCCCCCCGGTGCCCAGTTGACCTCGCGGTACACCACGGGGGCGGGGGCGTCCTCCTCGGCAGCGGTCGTGACGTTCTTGAAGCGGGGGTCGAGCAGGGCGACCTTCACGCCGGGGAGATAGCCCGGATCGGGCGCGTCGGCGTAGAGGATGCCGGGCGGCTCCGCGAACTTCGTCGGCGTCTTGCCCGCGTGCGCGATCTCCATCATCCGCCGCCAGATCGGGGCGTTCACGTAGCCGCTGTAGTAGTAGGTGGGCATCTCGCCGCCCTGCTGCTTGCCGACCCACACGGCCCCGGTGTAAAGGGGCGTGGTGCCCACGAACCAGAAATCCTTGGGGCCGTTACTCGTCCCGGTCTTGCCCGCGACCGGCCAGTTGCCGAACTTGGCGGGCCACGACAGGCCCCCCTGCGGTCCCGTCAGGTCGTTCACCACACCCCGGATCATGTCCAGGCCCAGAAAGGCGGTCTGTGGCGTCCAGACCCTCCCCGGCTTGGTGAGGTCGTTGGAGGCGTCGTACAGCACCTCGCCGCGCGCGGTGGTCACGCGGGTGATGTAGCGGGGCGCGCGGTACAGGCCGCCGTTCACGAAGGGCGCGTAGGCCGCCGCCATCTTCACGGGCGTCGTCTCAATGGCCCCCAGCGCCGCCGCCAGGCCCGTGCCGTCGTTGGGCGGAATGCCCAGCTCGCGCAGCTTGGTGAAAAAGGTCTGGAGGCCGATGCGGTCGGCCAGGCGCACCGTGACCAGGTTCAGCGAGCGGTCGAGCGCCTCGCGGATGGTCATGTTGCGGTAGGTGGTGTTGCCCTCGAAGTTCTGCGGCTTGTACTCGCCGCCCTTGCAGGTGTCGCAGGGGAAGGCGATGGGCTTGTCCTCCTCGCGGTGGGTCTGTTCCAGGCCAGTCGAGAGCGCGGTGGTGTACAGCAGCGGCTTGATGGTCGAGCCGACCTGCCGCTGGCCCTGCGCGGCGTTGTTCCAGTCGGCGGGCGGCTGGTTACCGCTCAGTTTCTGCCCGATCATGCCCAGCACTTCTGCCGTGTAGGGGTCGATGATCACGGCCCCAAGTGTCGCCCCCGGCGGAAAGCCCCGGTAGGCCAGGGATGACGCCTCACGGCTGGCGGTCTCCACCGCGCTTTGCAGCTTGGGGTCGAGGGTGGTGTAGACCCGCAGGCCGCCGGAGCCGTACACCTTCTCCCGCCCGAAGCGGCGTACCAGTTCCTGTTCCACCTGCCCCATGAAGTGCGGCGCGCGGGTGGTCACGACTGCCTTGAGTTCCTTGGCGCTGCGGTCGACGAGTTTGGCGCTCTTCACATTGCCGCTGGCGTCATACGTGATCTGCCAGCCGCGCGGTTGCAGCTTCTCGTGCCAGGCGGCGTCGGCCTGGGCCTGCGTCACCCAGCCGTCCTCGACCATGCGGGCAAGCAGGGTCTTCATCACCGGGCGCACCTGCCCCTGATAGTTGAAGTAGCGGTTGGGGCTGGGCACCAGCGCGGTCAGGTAGGCACTCTCGGCCAGCGAGAGCTGCTTGGGCGTCTTGCGGAAGTAGGCCTGCGCCGCCGAGTAGATGCCGTACAGCTCCACCGGCCCGCCGTCGCCCCAGTAGATGGCGTTGAGGTAGTCGCGCAGGATCTCTTCCTTGGTAAAGGCGCGCTCGACCTGCACGCTCAGCAGCCATTCCTTGATCTTGCGGTCGGGCGTGCGGGCCTGCTTGTACTCGTCATACAGCAGCGTGTTCTTGACGAGCTGGTTGGTCAGGGTGGAGCCGCCCTGCACGTCCTCGCCCTGCGCGACCCGGCGGAACTGCCGCGCGATGCCATAGGGGTCCAGGCCGTAGTGCTCGAAGAAGCGGCGGTCCTCGTTGGAAATCAGCGCCGCCGTCATGAAGGGGCTGATCTCGTCCAGGCGGACCAGCGTGCGGCTGATGGCCTGCTCCCCGATCTTGGGCACCAGCGTTCCCAGCGGCGTGCTGTCGCGGGCGAAGACCCGCGTCTCGGCCCCCAGGCTCAGGTTGTCGAGCTGGCGGTAGTCGGGCAGTTCGCGCGTCCATTTGGTGACGTAGGTGGCTCCCACCCCGGCGGCGGCCACCCCGCCCGCCAGCAGCAGCGCCCCAGTGAACTTCAGAAACCTCAGAAACAAGCGGTTTCCTCCTTTGAAATGCAGGGTTTGGTGTGGGCGGGGCGGGGCATGGTCACCGCCGCCGCGCCTCGATCAGTTGATTGACGCGCCCGCGCAGGTTCTTGCCGCTGAGCGGCTTGTACACCAGGTCGTCCGCGCCAACCAGCTTGGCCTGGTCACGGGTCTGGTCGTCGTCGAAGCCGGTCAGCAGCAGCACGGCCGACTGCCGCAGCCGCTTGACTCGCTTGACCCGCGAGCAGATCTCGAAGCCGTCCATATGCGGCATCTTCACGTCGAGCAGCATCGCGTCGGGTGTGTGCTCGCGCAGGTACTCCAGTGCCGCCCGGCCGTCCGGCACCGTGACGATCTCGTGCCCGTCCGCCGACAGAATGACCTCCAGCATGGTCCGGATGGCCGGTTCGTCGTCCGCGACGAGGATGGTATACGCCATAAGCACCATGATAATGCAGCCGCCGCCTGGGCCGCACCTGCTTCCCGCTGGGAACACCATGAGAAACCCCCGCACGCGGCGGGGGTGGGGAGGGGTGGGGGTCATACGGCTTCCGGCCCTGTTCCTTCTCTGCGGCTCAGCTCTGCGAGTCCTTCCGGTCGGGTTTCGCCGTGATGGCATCACCGCTCAACCGGATTTCGTCTCAGCCCGCCTTGCTGGGCTGCTGCGCCGCCCGCGCCTCCTCGGCCAGTTGGCGGCGCAGCACCTTCAGGGCCGCCGACTTGGGCAGCTCGCTGCGAAACTCCACGCTGCGCGGGGCCTTGTAGGAGCTGAGGTTCGCGCGGCAGTGCGCGATGATCTCGGCCTCGGTCGCGGTCATGTCCGGCTTGAGGGCCACCACCGCGTGGACCGTCTCGCCGCGGTAGGGGTCGGGCAGGCCCACGGCGGCGGCCTCCAGCACGGCCGGGTGCGTGTACAGCACCTCCTCCACCTCGCGCGGGTAGATGTTGTGGCCGCCCGCAATGATCAGGTCCTTTTTGCGGTCCACGATGCGGAAATAGCCGTCCTCGTCCATCACGGCCATATCGCCGGTCAGCAGCCAGGTCTGGCCGTGCGCCTCCCGCAACACCTTGGCCGTCTCGTCGGGGCGCTGCCAGTAGCCCTTCATGATGTTGGGGCCAGCCACCCACAGCTCGCCGATCTCGCCGCTGGGGAGGGGCTGGCCGTCCTCGCCCGCCACCATCGCGTCCACCCCCGGCAGCGGCAGGCCGATGCTGCCCTCGCGCTGATCCCCGAAAATGGGGTTGACGTGCGTGACCGGGCTGGATTCGGTGAGGCCGTAGCCCTCCACCAGGTTCGCCCCGCCCGTGATCTGCCGGAACTTGCGCGCGGTTTCCAGCGGCAGGGGCGCGCTGCCGCTGATGCAGGCGCGGATGGTGGTCAGGTCGAAGCTGGGCGTGTCGGGGTGGTTGTTGATCGCGTTGTACAGCGTGGGCACGCCCGGAAAGAGGGTCGCCCCGCTCGCCTGGATCTGCCCCAGCACCATTTTGATGTCGCGGGCGTTGGGCACCAGCACCAGCGTCGCGCCGGTCAACATGCTGAGGTTCATGCCCACCGTCATGCCGTACACGTGGAAGAACGGGATGGCCGCCAGCGTCACCTCCTGCCCCGGCTTGAGGTCCGTCATCCAGGCCCGCGACTGCTCGGCGTTGGCGACGAGGTTGTGGTGCGTGAGCATCGCGCCCTTGGGCACACCGGTGGTGCCCCCGGTGTATTGCAGCAGCGCCACGTCGTCCGGGCGCAGGGTGACGGCCTTCGGCGTGGGGGCCTGGCCCCGCAGCAGCCCCCGGAAGCTGTAGACCGAGCCGCCCGCCTTCACGTTTACCCAGCTGCCCTCGCGCCGCGCCTTGATGGGGTACAGCACGTTCTTGGGAAAGGGCAGCGCGTCCTGAATCCCGGTCACAATCACGCGCTGGACCGGCACCCGCGTGGCGATTTTCTGGTAGCGCGGATAGAAGGCGTCGAGCAGGATCAGCGTCTCGCTGCCGCTGTCCCGGAGCTGGTGTTCCAGCTCGGCGGGCACGTACAGCGGGCTGGTGTTGACCACCGTGGCCCCGGCCAGCAGCGCGCCGAAAAAGGCCACCACGAACTGCGGCGAGTTGGGCAGCATGATGCTGACGCGCTCGCCGGGCTGCACGCCGATCTTCTGGAGGCCCGCCGCGAACCGCTGCACGTCCTGCCACAGCTCGCGGTAGCTGGTGTTCGCCCCCAGAAAGTTCAGCGCCGTGCGCTCGGGAAACGTCTCGGCGCTGCGGCGCAGCAGGTCGGGCAGCGTGTCGTTCGTCGGCGTGAACTCGCGGGGAACGCCTTCTTCGTAGTGGGCCAGCCAGGACCTGGTCATACCGCTCCTCACACTCCTCGGGTCCGCCCTGCCTGCGGCAGGAGGGGGACTGGTTGAATTGAACCGAGTATAAACTGAACTCGGTATAAATGTACTTGATGAGGGCCGGTCGTGCCAGACTGCTCCATGCCGCCTGCGCCCCTGGATCCGGCCGCCCACCGCCCCCACCTCACAGAAGCCCTGCGCCTGGCCCGTGAGGCACAGGCGGCGGGGAGTTCTCCCGTCGGTGCCGTTCTGGTCAACGCGCAGGGCGAGGTGATCGCGCGGGGCCGCAACCGCGTCGGGGAGGCCCAGTCGCCCGAACACGTGGGGGCCGCCAGCGTCGCCCACGCCGAGATGGACGTGTTCTTCAGCGTCGGCAAGGTCCGGGACGCGGAAAGCCTCACCCTCTACACCAGCCTGGAACCCTGCCTGATGTGCGGCGGTGCCTCGGCGCTCCTGGGTGTGGGCCGCGTGGTGTGGGCGACGGGCGACCCCTGGGGCGGCTCGGGCCGTCTGCTGGCCTGGAGTGACCACCCCGCCATGCAGGAAACCGACGTGGTGCCCTGCCCCGACCCCGAGCTGGAGCGCGAGGGCGCGCGCCTCTTTGCCCCCGAGGCCAAACGGGCCTTCCCGGAAGAGGGCTGGGCGCTGTGGCGGCAGCGGTATCCGGAGGAAACGGCGGACATGGAATGACCGTGCTGCCCGGCAGAGTGTTGGTGGTCGGGAGCGTCAATGCCGACGTGACCGTCCGCGCCCCCCGCATTCCCACCCCCGGCGAGACGGTGCTGGGCGAGGAGGCCCACGTCTCGCCCGGCGGCAAGGGGGCCAATCAGGCCGTGGCCGCCGCCCTGGCCGGTGCCACGGTGTCCCTGTGCGGCGGGGTGGGGCAGGACACCTTCCGCGACCCCGCCCTCGCCGGCCTGAAGCGCGCCGGGGTCGGCCTCACGCATCTGCACACGCTGGACGCGCCCATCGGCCTCGCCCTGATCACGGTGGCGGCGGGCGGCGAGAACGCCATCACGGTCGCCAGCGGGGCGAATGCCCGTGTGACCCCCGCGCACCTGCCCGCCGACCTGACCGGCTTCACCCACCTGCTGCTCCAGGGCGAACTGCCCCTGGAGGTCACCCGCGACGCCGCCCGCCGCGCCCGCGCCGCCGGCCTGACCGTGCTGCACAACGCCGCGCCCGCCCGCGCCCCCGACCCCGACCTGCTCGCCCACACCCACCACCTGATCGTGAACGAACACGAACTCGCCGCCTTCGGGGGCGGGGAAGCGGCCCCAGAAGCGCAGGCCAGCGCCCTCCTCGCCCGTGGGCCGCGGGCCGTGACCGTCACCCTGGGTGCGCGGGGCAGCCTGACCGTGACCCCGGACGCCACGTACCACCTCCCCGCCTTTCCGGTCACGCCGGTGGACACGACCGGCGCGGGCGACACCTTCTGCGGCGTGCTGACAGCCTGGCTTGCGGCCGGCCAGCCTCTCCCCGAGGCCCTGGGCGCGGCCGGAGTCGCCGCTGCCCTCGCCTGCACCCGCCCCGGTGCGCAGGACGCAATGCCGGATCGGGGCGCGATTGCCGCGGCCCTTGCCAGCGCGCGCTAGGCTGCCCCCATGCTGCGGTACCGCACCTTTGCCGAACCCGATTACGACGCCCTGCAAGCCCTGGACCTCGCCGCCCAGCGCCAGGCCGACCCCGCTTTCGACACCCTCCCCGCCCGCGAGCGCGAGGGCCGTCTGGGCACCAGCCTCCCCGCCCTGAAGTTCTACGAGCGCAGCGAACATTCCTTTGCCGCGCAGGACGAGGCGGGGCAGATGCAGGGCCTGATCCTGGCGCAGCACGTCTGGCAGGGGGACCGTCCCATCGTCCTGGTCCGGGCGGTGATTCTCGCGCCGGACGCGCCGGAGGGCACGGCGGAAGGCCTGCTGCGTGCCGCCGTCAAGAGCGCCTACGACAGCGCCGTGTACGAGGTGCATTTTCCCCTCACGCCCTCGCTGGAGGCCGCCGCGCGGCGGGAGGAGGCGCATTTGACCGGCGGGTACGCGGTGTGTCACCTCGGCACGCGGGCCATGTCCGCTCCGGGCGAACGCCTCGGCAGCGGGGGCCAGGCGAGCGGGCATAATGACGGGCATGACGAGTAAACCCACCCGCGTGCTGCTCGGTGTGCGCGGCATGACCCGCGACGCCGGAGAACGTGTCGCTGCCCACCTGCGGACCCTGCCCGGCGTGACCCAGGCCATGCCCGACGAGGGCCAGATCGAGGTCCACTACGACCCCAGCCAGCACACCGTCATGGACCTGGTGCGTGCCGTGCGCTCGCAGGGCTTCCTGGCGGGCATGCTCTAGCGTGGCCCTCGGCTACGTCGGCGTCCTGACCGTCCGGGTCGAGATGCCCTGGGTGTCGAACCTCAAGGAGAAACGCGCCCTGGTCCGCCCGGTCGTCGAGCGCCTCAAGGCCCGCTATCCCCTCACGGTGGCCCGCCTGGACGGCCTCGACGCCCACGACTGGGAAATCATCGGCGTCGCTACCCTCAGCAACGACTACGGCTGGGTGGAAGAAACCCTGCGCATGGCCGCCGACTTCATCGCGCGCGAGGGCGAGTACCGTGTGGCGTGGGAGGAAACGGACATCACGGTGCTGGGCGAGGAGAGCGACGAGTTTTGATACTGATTCCGATTGAAGGGTGTTGAAAACACCCGGAAATCCGACCAGAGGGAGAAGGAACAAGGGCGGATTTCGGGAGATGGATGAACAGGCGGTGCCCTCCCGACTGTTCAGGAATTGGACGGAATCCGTATGAGGGATGCGCAAAGAAGGGGAGCTGAAGCGAAAAGGCCTCAGCTCCCCTTTGTCTGGAGCATTTGACGTAAAAAGAACCCCTCTCCCCTCGCAAAGCAAGGCCCTCTCTGCTCCGCAGCTCTACGAGTCCCGCCAGGGGAGAGGGTCAAAAAAAGCAGCCATCTTTACGACAAATGCTCCAGGCTCAGAACCTCACGGCCCTCACTTCGCCATCTGCGTCTTGAGCACGTCGAAGGCTTCCGGACGCTTCAGCACGCGCCAGTTCAGGACGGTGGGGCCGGTGAAGCTCGTGACCCGTCCCGCCGTGCAGTCGTAGTGGGCGGTGGTCTTGCGCATGATGGGCCAGATGGCGGCGACGGCCCGCCCGGCCACGTCGCGCCGCAGGACCGGCCCGAACAGGCGCGAGTCCTCGCTGCCGCCCTCGGTGCGGTTGTCGCCCATCACGAAGTAATGCCCGGCGGGCACCGTGATTTCGGGCTGGTCGGGCAGGATGCCCGCGGCGCTGGAGGTGGCGTTGTTCGCCAGATCGCTCTGGGTGTCCCAGCAGCCCTGCTCGCGCCAGAAGTCGGTGGTCCAGCTCTGGTCCAGCTTGGTCCCGTTCACGAACACCTCGCCGCCCTCGATACGCACGCGGTCGCCGGGCAGGCCGATCAGGCGCTTGATCAGAAAGGGCCGGTAGGTCCACAGCCCCAGCAGCCCCGGCCGGGTGAGGTTGGAGGCCTGCGCCGCCGCCGCCCGCGGGGGCTTGAAGATCAGGATGTCGCCTCGCTGAAAGTCGCCCACGCCCGCCTTGTGCAGCCAGGTCTCGTATTTCGGCACGAACACGCGCTCGTGGTCGCGCAGGTTCGGCATCATGCTCACGCCGTCCACGCCGACCAGCGTCGCCAGGAATTGCGTGATCACCACCGCAAAGACGATGGGTTCCAGCACTTCCTTCCACAGCTTCGCCAGGGGTCCCGGCGCGGGCTTTTCTAGTCTTGTCATGCAGCTCCTTGTCCGCCGCGCAGGATAGCGGACGGCAGCCCTGGCCGCGCCGCTTCCCCCAGTGGGCGGCAGGCTCAGGACACCAGCGCGTGCAGCCGGGGCAACTCGGCCAGGGCCGCCGCCTCGCCCGCCCCGATGGCCTGGGCACCGCGCCGGAAGCTCTGGAGGTCCACGCCCGCGAGCTGGGGCCGCAGCAGCACGTCCGGGCGGTAGAGGCTCAGCCGGGCGTCGGTGAGCTGCGCCTGCATGATGTCCACCGCCCGCCGCAGGGCCTGCACCGTGCCCAGGTGGCCCTCGCTGCGCCACAGCCGCCGCCGTTCGGGAAGTTCCAGCGGGTCGGGTACCGTCACGTCCACCGCGACCACCCGGCGCACGCCCAGAAACAGCGCCGCGTCCACCGGCACCTGGTTCAGGATGCCGCCGTCGGCCAGCAGCATGTCGCCGTGGGGCACCGGGTCGATGGCCCCCGGATAGGCGCTGGTGGCCCGCAGCGCCGCATATAGGTCGCCGCTTGTCAGGTACACCTGCCGCCCGGTCAGGATGTCGGTCGCGGTGACGGCCAGGGGCCGCTGCAACTCCTCGAAGGTGGGGGGCAGGTGCGCCGCCAGCCACGCCTCGAAGGCGCTGGCCCGCAGCAGCCCCGTGCCGGGCCGCCAGTCCAGCAGCCTCCGCCACGACACCGTTTCCGACACGCGCCGCAGTTCGCCCGCGCTGACCCCCGCCGCGATAAAGGCCGCGACCAGGCCGCCCATGCTGGTTCCGGCCAGCACCCGTGGAGACAGCCCGGCCTCTTCCAGCACTTGCCACACCCCGATATGCGCCAGCCCCCGCGCACCCCCGCCCCCCAGCACCAGCCCAAAGCCCGTCATCGGGGGAAGTCTACCGGGTGGGGGTATCACCCTGCCCCCGTCCTGGGGTACCGTGGACGCGACATGCCATGGGCGGGACAGGTGGTGGGAGAAGGGGTGCGGCTGGTGCGCCCCCTGGGCCGCGGTTCGCACAGCGTGGTCTACTTCGCGGTCGGCCCCGGCGGGCAGGCCTGCGCCGTGAAAATCTTCGACGCCCATTTTGCCGCCCACGCGGTGCGTGAGTACGGCAACGGTTCCCTGCTCGACCATCCCCGCCTGGTGCGCGTCCTGTCGCCCGTGCGGGTCAGCGACCAGCCGGGGCTGATCGTCACGCTCGCGCGCGGCACCGTGCTGTTTGACCGCTACGCCCACCGCCCGGCCCTCACGCATGACCGCCAGGCCTTCTTGCTGACGCTGGCGCATCTGCTCGACGCCCTGGGCTACCTGCACGCGCGCGGTCTGGTTCACCGCGACGTGAAGCCCGAGAACATCTTGGTCGAACCTGACGGCAGCGCCACCCTGGTCGATTTCGACCTCTCCGGCCCCACCCGCGAGGCCTTTGCCACGCCCACCCGCATGGGCACCGCCGCCTTCCAGAGTCCCGAGGCGGCGCGCGGAGAAACGCTCGGCCCCGAGAGCGACCTGTACAGCGTCGGGGTGCTGCTGGGCTGGGGCCTGCACGGCGCGCTCTCCGGGCCGGATGTGCCGCCCCCCCCGCTCCCGGACCCCCTCGACGCGCTGCTGGTGGCCCTCACCGAACCCGACCGGACGCAGCGGCTGGGGAGTGCGGTGAAGGCGCGGGAACTGCTTCTGGAGCTGGCGGGGTTGCCGTATTGAGGGTCGGGTAACGCGCGGCAGTCTGCTGCGAGGAACAGATAACGCGGAGAACGATAAAAATGCCCGGCGGCTCGCGTCTACCCCGAACCCGTGCGGCCTGCTCGCCTGCCCTCATCCCTTACCCTGGGCGGGTGACTCGACGCGAGGCTGGCTCTTTGGTGATGGTGGACATTCCCGGCCCGGTGCTGGATGCGGACACGGCGGCGCATCTGCGGCGGCACGGCATCCGCGCGGTGTGCCTGTTCGGGAAGAACGTGCAGGACGCTCCCCAGCTCCGCCAGCTTTGCGCGGACCTGCGGGAGGTCATGGGGGGGGACGCGCTGATTGCCCTGGACCACGAGGGCGGCGCGATCCTGCGCCCGACCTTCTGGCCGTTCGCGCCCTCCGCGATGGGCCTGGGGGCGGCCGACAACGTGGCGCTGACGGAGGACGTGAACGCGGCCCTGGCGCGGCAACTGCGCTCCGTCGGCGTGAACTGGAACTTCGCGCCCGTGCTGGACGTGAACGTGAACCCGGCGAATCCTGTCATCGGGGAGCGGGCCTACGGGGCCGACGTGGACCTCGTGACGCGGCATGGCACGGCGGCGCTGCTGGGGCATACCCGGGGGCGCGTGGCGGGCTGCGTGAAGCACTTTCCGGGGCATGGCGACACGCACCTCGACAGCCACCGGGCACTCCCACACGTGGGCAGGAGCCGCGCCGAGCTGGACGCGGTCGAGTTCGCCCCCTTCCGCGCCTGCCTGCCCCTCGCCCCCGCCGTGATGACCGCGCATATCGTGTATGACGCGCTGGACCCCGTGCACCCGGCCACCCTGTCCCGCGCCGTCCTGACGGACCTCCTGCGGCGCGAGTGGGGGTATGGGGGCGTGACTGTCACCGACAGCATGGGGATGCAGGCCATCGACGCCCACTACGGCCGGGGCGAGGCGGCGGTGCTGGCCCTGCGCGCCGGGGCCGACCTGGTGATGGCCCTGGGCCGCCGCGAGGCGCAGGACGCGACCCTGGCCGCCATCGCGGACGCCCTGGCGGTCGAGCTGGACGCGCGCGAGGTGGAGGCCAGCCTGGGCCGCCTGCACGCCCTGGCCGCCGCCTTTCCGGCCGGGGCCGACCCCGCGCTGGACCCGCAGGCCGACGCGACCCTGTTCGCCCATGCCTGGGCCTGTGGCCTGACGACCACGGGCCAGCCGCGTCCGCCTGCGCCCGGCTCCCGCGTCCTGCTGGTGGCCCAGCGCCGGGTCCAGCGTGAGAACGTCAGCGAGGCCAGCGTGGACGCCCAGACCCTCGCCCGCGAACTGGGCAGCGTGTACGACGTGACCCTGCACGCCTACGACGACCCCGCCGACCTCGACTGGGCGGCCCTGCGCGCCTCCGGCCTCCCCGTGCTGCTGGCGACCACCACCCGCCACCGCCAGCCCGCCCTGCTGGGGGCGCGGCCCGACCTGCACCTCGCCCTCTACAACCCCTACGCGGTGGTGGATGTGGAGGCCCCCGCCGTCCTCACCTTCGGCTTTCGCCCGGAGGCGCGCGCGGCCCTGCTCGCCTGGTTGCGCGGCGAGGCGGGCGCACCGGGCCGCCTGCCCTTCCTCGCATGACCGTCCCCACCCCTGCCGAAGTCACGGCCTTGTGTGCCACCGCCTGGCCTGACCGTCTGCCCCATCCGCGCGGCCTCGCGGACCGGCTGGGCGAGCCGTCCGGGTGGGCCTGGCGGCGGGATGATGCGGGCCGCCTGGTCGCCTTCGCCGCCTTCCGCCCGCCGGAAAGCGCTCCGCATGGGCACCTGCGCCTGCTGCTTACCCATCCCGACCTGCGGGGAAGGGGCCTGGGCCGCGCCCTCGTCGCGGAGGTGCGCGAGCGCCTCGGCCCCGTTCCCCTCGCGGCGGGCGAGGAGAGAGGCCACTTCCTGCCCAGCGCACCTGAGGCCAGCGTGGGCTTTTTCGAGCGGGTGGGCTTTGTCCCCACCGGCCGCGTGAGCGTGGACATGGTGGCCGACCTGCGCCCGCCGCCCCCCGCCGCGCGCCTCCCCGCCCACCTGCGCCTGACCGACGCCCGCGAGGAAGGCATCCTGTCCGGCGTGCAGGCCCTTACCACCGATGTCTTCAGCCCCCGCTGGACCCACGATGCCACGGCGGTCGCCACCCGCGCACCCCATCAACTGCTGGCCCTGCAAGGCGACGGGCGGGTGCTCGGCTTTGCCCTGGTCGGCACCGGGGACAACCCGGCGATTCTGCCCTCGTTCCTGTTCCCGGCGGCCCTGTGCGCGGCAGTGGGTGCAGATGGTCTGGCGGGCGGCCTGGGTCCCGTCGGCCTGCATCCCGACCTGCGCGGCAGCGGCGTGGGCCGCGCCCTGATGCTCGCCGCCATGCACCACCTGCGCGGCCAGGGCGTGCAGGCGATGGGCATCGACTGGACCGGCATCGCGCCCTTCTACGAGCGCCTGGGCTTCCGCACCTGGGCGTCGTATACGCACCTGCGGCTGCCTGCCCTTCAGCCATGAAGCGGAAGGGCAACGACTACGTCGCGTGGTTCGGCTCAGGGGAGCAGCAGGTGCTGCGGGTGCCGAACGGCTGGCTGGTGGAGTATCGCCCCGGCAAGGTGGAGACACCGCTGGACGTGACCCTGCTGGGCCAGACCGTGCGGGTGCTGGACAGCGGCTACCGCTGGGTGGACGTTGTCCCGGATACCGGACATCACGCCCTCAAAGTTCAGATGGATGGTCAGGGGGTTCCGCGGCAACTGTACGTGGACATCTTCCGCGAGTCCGGCCTGGATGCGGCGGGGGTGCCTTGGGTGAACGACCTGTACCTGGATGTGGTCGCCCTCTGCCAGGTGCTGCCGGATGGACGCTGGCAGGTGACGGCCGCCGAGATCATCGACGTGGATGAACTTGAGGAGGCGCTGGCTGCGGGCCGGGTCACGCCGCGGGAAGCGGCCCTGGCCTGGGAACAGGCTCAGGCAGCGCAGGCGGCCCTGCTGGCCCAGGCCTTCCCATTGCTGGAGGTGGTCCGGCAGTACGTCGGCCGTTGGCCCACCTGAGCGGCTACCGCTCCCAGACCCAGTGGCCCGGCGCGGCGGCTACCCCCAGCGCCCGCGGCCCGGTGTGGACATTCAGCACCGGGTTCACGCCCGCGGCACCGGACCAGACGACCGGGTGACGCGCCTGGATCACCTCCAGCAGCGCGTCGGCATCCTCGCGGACGCTGCCGTACAGCAGGCCCAGCCGCAGCGGGGTGCCCTCGCCGTAACGGGCGGTGACCTGCGCGGCGACGGCCTCGATGGCCCCCTTGTAGCTGCGTGCCCGGCCCACGTTCGTGTAGGCCCCGGTCGCCCGGTCCACCGTGATCACCGGCTTGAGGTTCAGCAGGCCCCCCAGCGTGGCCTGCACTCGCCCGATGCGCCCGCCCCGGCGCAGGTACTCCAGCGTCTCGATGGTGAAGTACAGTTCCGTTTCCGCGGCGGTCTGCCGCACCCAGTCCAGCGCCGTCTCCAGCGTCTCGCCGCGCCCCGCCGCCGTGGCTGCCGCGTGGACCTGAAAGGCCTGCGCCGCGCTCAACGTGCGCGTGTCGTGCAGGGTGACGGGAATCTGCGGCACCACCGCCCGCGCCTGCTCGGCGGCGTTGAGGCTCCCCGACAGCCCGCTGCTGATGGTGAGGCCCAGCACGGGCAGGGTGCCTCCGCTGGCCTGGGTGTACGCCTGCGCCCAGTCCTGCGGGGTGGGCTGGCTGGAGGTCGGGTGTTCGGGGTTGGTCTGCAACTCACGGTACAGCCCCTCGCGCGTGATCTCGTCCATGCGGTACGTGCGGGAGCCGAAGTTCAGGCTGAAGGGCGCGACCGGCACGGCGTTGTTCAGGCCCGCGAAGGCGTCCAGCCCGCCGTCGGTCGACACCGCGAAGAGGGGGGGCGTCACTTGATCTCCACCCCGTTCATCTGTTCGACCAGCCGCAGCGCCGCGCTGTAGTCCGCCCCCGCCCCGACCGTGTGCGCCGCCGCGCGGTACAGAGAGGCCACCTGCATCAGCACCGGCGCGCTGGCCCGGGCGTCCTGCACCACCCCGGCGGCGATGCCCGCGTCCTTGGCGAGCAGGCCGAGCTGGAACGTCAGCGGAAACTCGCGCGTCAGCACCCGCTGCGGAATCAGCGTCTCGGTGGGGTAGGAGCGGCCACTGCCCGCGTTGATGACCTCCAGCGCCGCGTGCAGGTCCACGCCCGTCCGCGCCAGCGCCGCCAGCCCCTCGCCCGCCGCCCACATGTTCACGGCCATCAGCGTGTTGTTGATCGCCTTCACCGCGAAGCCCGCGCCCGTTGCGCCCACATGCACGACCTTCCCGGCAAAGGCGAGGTCGCCGCGCACCCCTTCCAGCACCGCCGCGTCCCCGCCGACCATCACGGCCAGCGTTCCGGCCTCTGCGCCCATCGGCCCGCCGCTCACGGGCGCGTCCAGAAAGGCGACCCCGCGCTGCGCCAGCCCCGCCGCCTGCCGCCGCGCTGCCTCGGGCTGCCCGCTGGTGCAGTCTATCCAGACGGCCCCCTCCCGGAGTTTCCCGTCCAGCGCCAGCATGACGTCGTCCACCTCGGTGCTGGTCGGGAGGCAGGAGAAAATCACGTCGGCGGCCGTCACCGCGCTCAGCTCCACCGCCTCGCTGCCGAACTCGCGGGCGTGGGCGTCGGCCTTCTCGCGGGTGCGGTTCCAGACGAGGGTGCGCCCGCCCGTCTCGGTGGTGTGCCGCGCCAGTTGCGCCGCCATCGGCCAGCCCATCGCGCCCAGGCCCAGGAATGCAAGCGTTCTGCTCATCCTGTCAGGCTAGGCTGCCGCCGCCCGCCCGCCGCCGACTCTGAACCGGGTCCAGAAATGCCGGGCGCTATGCTGCCCCCCGTGTTTGCGGCCCTCCTCAACGTTGTGCTGCCCGTCGTGCTGGTCGCGGGGGTGGGCGCGCTGCTGGCCCGGCGCTTTCCCCTGAGCCAGGACACCCTGGGCAAGGTCAGCCTCAACGGCCTCACCCCCGCGCTGGCCCTCAGCAGCCTGCTGGGCACCACCGTGAGCGCGGGGGCGGGTCTGCATCTGGCCCTCGCCTATTTCGCGCTGGCCCTGGCGGGGGTGCTGCTCGCCTTTCTCGCCGCGTACCGCGCCCCCGGCGTCACCCGCCGCGCCGTCATGGCAAGTGTCGCCATCGGCAACAACGGGAACTTCGGGTTGCCCATCGCCCTCTTCGCGCTGGGGCAGTCGGGGCTGGACCAGGCGGTGGTCATCTTCCTGTGTTCGGTCGTCCTGACCTTCACGCTGGGGCCGCTGCTGTACGGCTCGGCAGGCGGGGCGCGGGCGGGGCTGAAGTCGGTCCTGCGTCTCCCGGTCGTGTGGTGCATCGCCGCTGCGCTGCTGGTCCGCGTGCTGCACCTCCCTGTCCCGCTGGGCCTGCGCCGGGGCATCGACCTGCTGGGACAGGCGGCCCTGCCGATGGTGCTGCTGTCGCTGGGCATCCAGCTCGGGCAGGCGGGCCGGATTGCCCTCACCTGGCCGGTGCTGACGGCGGTGGGTCTGCGGGTTCTCGCCATGCCGGCCCTCGCGCTGGGGCTGGGGCTGCTGCTGGGCCTGCGGGGGCTGAACCTCCAGGGACTGGTTCTCGCCTCCGCGATGCCCACCGCCGTGAATGCCTTTCTGCTGGCACGGGAGTATGAGGCGGATGCGGAAACGGTGGCGAGTGCGGTGGCGCTCAGCACGTTTGCCAGTCTGGTGACGGCGGCGCTGGTGGTGACGGTGCTGCCGTGGGTGGGGGGGCTGGGGTGAGGGGGGGCAGGGTATCTTGTAGCGAGCTTCCCCCCGCCCCCCAGCCCCCCCACCCCCCACCGGGGGCAGGGGGGAGCGGCGCTGCGCTAGGCAGGGTAGGCAGGGGGTTCCTGGCGGTAGAAGGCTTGCCAGGCTTCGCCCCGGTTTCCCGCTGGTCGCTCTGCCTGGCCCGCCGGGCGGCCTCGGGCCTGGCGGCCCGAACGGCTCGTCTTCCAGGCCTGACCGTTTGTAGGGTGGAACTTGGGCATCAGCTCCAAAGCTGAAAAAAGAGGGGCAGCGGGAGCTTCTGCTTACTGGAGATGGCATCGAAGAAAAGGGCGTGGGGACGGCTTGTTGCTCCTCGTTCGGCTCCATGTCTCGGCCTTCTGGCCTGTATGAGGTGAGGGTAGGCCGCTACCGCTCCCCCGGCTCTACGCCGTCCACGTACACCCACGCCTCGCCCAGCCGCGTGAACGTGCTGCGTTCGCGCAGGCGATGGGTCCGGCCTCCGGCGCGCAGCGTCACCGTGAACGTCACCTCGTTGCCCTCCGCCCGGTGAACGGTCAGGCCCGTGTAGCGCGTCCCGTCGTCTTCCAGGTCGAGGCCAGGGGGGCAGGTGTCGGGGTGCCAGGTTCGCCGGACGTAGGCGGTGTCGCGCAGGGCATAGGCCGTGTACCGCGAGCGCATCAGGGCCTCGGGCGTCTCGGCGGGGCGCTCGCCGGTGTGGCGGGGGCCGCAGCACGCGCCGTAGCTGCGCCCCGAGCCGCAGGGGCAGGGTTTGACGGGCGGATAGGGGAGAGGCATGGCCGGAGGATAGCGGGCATACTGGGGGGCCGATGACCGCCCCCGACCCCATCACCTCCCTGCAAAACCCGCAAGTCAAGCGGCTCGTGCGCCTGCGTCAGCGCCGCGAGCGCGAACGCGAGGGCGTGATCCTGATCGAGGGTGCCCGCGAACTCTCCCGCGCCGTCGCGGCGGGCCTGACCCCATCCACCCTCTACACCTGCGCCGCCCTCTACAGCCCCGAGGCGCACGAGGTCGCCGCCACGCTCCCCGGCCCCCGCGTCCCCCTCTCCCGCGAGGCCTTCGAGAAGGTCAGCGGGCGCGAGAACCCCGACGGTCTGCTCGCCCTCGTGCCCACCCCCGCCCCGCGCCCCCCCGAACCGGGCGAGGACACCGTGCTCGTCGTCCTGCATGGTCTGGAAAAGCCCGGCAACATCGGCGCGATTCTGCGGACGGCGGATGCGGCGGGGGCGGCAGGTGTGCTGGTGCTGGGGCGCGGCGCGGACGTGTACTCCCCCAATGTCATCCGCGCGTCCCAGGGCAGCGTCTTCACCCTGCCCGTCGCGGCGCTGGACGAGGAGGAGGCGCTGACCTGGCTGGCCGCCCACGCCTTCACCCGTGTCGCCTGCACGCCTGACGCCCCCCAGGTCTACTGGGACGCCCCGTTGACGGGCCGCGTCGCCCTGGTCCTGGGGGCCGAGCACGAGGGCCTGCCCCCCGCCTGGCGCGCCGCCGAGGTGCCCGTGCGCGTGCCCATGCACGGGGCCGCCGACAGCCTCAATGTCGCCACCGCCGCCGCGCTGGTGCTGTACGAGTGCGTGCGGCAGCGGCGTCCGGCGTCCCGCTAGGCCAAACGGCGGAGTCGGTGGGGCGGTGCCCCGGTGCTAGCCTGCCGGACGTGACCACAACCCAGAGAAAGGCCCTGCCGTCCCGCGCCGACGTTCCCCGCGAGCAGACCTGGGACATCGAAGCCCTCTTCGCCACCCCGGAAGCCTGGGACGCCGAGGCGGAGGCGCTCCCCGCCGCCATCGACGCGCTCGCCGCCCACGCCGGAAAGCTGGGCGACAGTCCCGAGGCCCTCGCCGCCTTCCTGCGCGAGGCCGATGAGGTGGAACTGCGCCTCAGCCGCCTCTTTTCCTACGCGGGCATGACCGCCAGCGTGGACGGCCATGACGCCGTGGCTGCCGCCCGCCGCGACCGGGCCAGCGGCATCGGTGCCCACTACGGCAGCGTGACCGCCTTTGCCGACCCCGAACTCCTCGCGCTCGATGAGGGCAGGGTCCGCGAGTGGCTCACCCGCCCCGAGTTGAAGGACGACCGCATCCGCCTGGAGCGCCTCTGGCGGGAACGCGCCCATGTCCGTTCCGCCGAGGTGGAAGAACTCCTCGGCGCGGTGCAGGCCCCCTTCGCCTCCGAGCGTGGCATCCACCCGGCGCTCGCCAACATGGACCTGCGCTTCGGCACGGCGGGCGGCGAGAAGGTCACCCAGGGCAACGTGGACCGCCTCACCTCCGCCCCCGACCGCGAGGTGCGCCGCGAGGCCTGGGAGAACTACGCCGACGCGCATCTCGCCGTGAAGCACAGCCAGGCCGCCATGTACGCCACCAATGTCCGCCAGAACGTCTTCCTGGCCCGCGCCCGCCACTACCCCGACGCCATCACGGCGACCCTCGCGCCCAACCGCATCCCCGTGGAGGTCGTCACCACCCTGCTGCACACCTACCGCGCCCACACGCCGACCTGGCACCGCTACTGGAACGTGCGCCGGAAGTGGCTGAACCTCCCCGAACTGCGCGAGTACGACGTCAAGGCCGCCCTGGTCCCCCCCCCCGAGGTGAGCTACGCCCAGGCCGTGGAGTGGATCGCGGAAGGCATGGCCCCCCTCGGTCCCGAATATATACAAGACATGCGGCACGGCCTGACCGAGGATCGCTGGGTCGACTACGCCGAGAACGACGGCAAACGCCAGGGCGCATATTCCAACGGCGGCGGGCGCGTCAAGCCCTACATCTTCATGACCTGGAACGGCACCGTGGGCAGCTACTCCACCCTCGCCCACGAGATCGGCCACTCCATGCACTCGCTGCTCTCCCAGCGCGAGCATCCCTACCAGGTGCCCCGCTACACCCTCTTCCACGCCGAGGTGGCGTCGAACTTCAACCAGGCGATGGTGCGCCAGCACCTGCTGAAGCAGGCCCGCGAGGCCGGTGACACCGACTTCGAAGTGGCCCTGATCGAGGAAGCCCTCGCCAACTTCCACCGCTACTTCTTCATCATGCCCACGCTGGCCGCTTTCGAGCTGGAGGCCTACCGCCGCATCGAGGCGGGCGGGACCCTCAGCGCCCCTGACCTGATCGACCTCACCGCCGACCTGCTGAAGCAGGGCTACGGCGACGGCGTGACGATGGACCGGGAACGCAGCGGCATCCTCTGGGCCGAGTTCTCCACCCACCTCTACGCCAACTTCTACGCCTACCAGTACGCCACCGGCATCAGCGCCGCCCACCAGCTTCTCGAACAGTTTGCCCACGACCCCGAAGCCGCCCGCGAGCGTTACCTGACCTTCCTGAAGTCCGGCGGCAGCCTCGATCCCATCGACGCGCTGAAGGAGGCGGGCGTGGACATGCTCAGCCCCGAACCCGTGGAGGCCACCTTCCGCACGCTCGCCGGGTACGTGGACCGGCTGGAAGAACTGCTCACCGCGCGCGCCTGACCTCTTTTCCTGAACAGGGCAGCCACTTTAGAGCTGCCCTGTTTCGCAACCAGACAAAAAATTCACATCCTGTTTTTATCGTGAAACTATTCACTTAATTTCCTTAAAAGGAAGGGCAGGGAAGCCCCGCCCTTGCCTTCCCGCGGCTTACGCCTGGGGTTGCTGAACCTGCATGCCCTGGGGCTGGAAGCCTTCGAGGGCTGCGTAGTCGTCCTGGAAGTGCATCAGGACGCCGCCGAACAGCGTGTCGAAGGTTTCCTGGGGCATCTCGGCCAGGGTGGGGTAAAAGCCCACGTACTCCAGCCAGACGTTGCCGTCCCCGTCGATCGAGCGGGAAAAGGCGCGCTCGCGGTTGCGGTCGTTGAGCATGACCATGACCTCCTGGCGGCGGTCCGTGTACTGCTTCTGGGTCACGCAGGTGATTTCCAGGCGGCTGGTGTTGTTGGGGCCGTCGTTCACGCTGACCAGCACCGCCGCATCGCCCATCTCGAAGCGCCAGCCCATGCGGATGAAGCGCTGACCGCCATTTTCTTCCATGTCGAGCTGGACTTCCTTCTCGCGCAGGTACTTGGCGAGCGTGTCCAGCGTCAGAAGCGCCGTTTCCATCGTCATTGAAACTCCTCCTCTAGGGTGAAACCCGCGCAGATTCTAACATCACTGCCCGGCGGGGGACGGCTCAGGGCGAGGACAGCACCCGCACCGTCACGGGGGCGACCCCCGACGACAGGATGCCCAGCCGGGAGGCCGCCGTCCGCGAGAGGTCGATCACGCGGCGGCGGTTTCCGAAGGGGCCGCGGTCGTTGATCAGCACGTCCACGCTGCGGCCCGTGCGGGTGTGCGTCACCCGGACCCAGGTGCCCAGCGGCAGCGTGCGGTGCGCGGCGGTCAGGCGGGTGTGCCGGTTGTACTTGCCGCCGTAGTACACGGCCTGGCCGTGCTGGAAGCCGCTGGCCCCCGCCTGCGCCCCGCCGACGAGGCTCCCCGCCAGCAGCACGGCAGCCAGCGCCGCGGCCCTCACAGCCGCTCCTTGGGCGTGTGGCTCAGCACCTCGTGGCCGTCTTCGGTCACCAGCACCAGGTCCTCGATGCGCACCCCGCCCACGTCCGGCAGGTACACGCCCGGCTCGACCGTCACCACCATGCCCGGCTCCAGCACGTCCTCGCTGCCCTTGCGGAGCGACGGCCCCTCGTGGATGTTCAGGCCCACGCCGTGCCCCAGCGAGTGCGCGAAATACTCCGCCAGCCCGTGCCGCTCCAGAATCCCGCGGGCCAGCGCGTCCAGCTCCCCGGCCTTCGCGCCGGGCCGGATGGCCGCGACCGCCGCCTCCTCGGCCTCCAGCACGGCGTTGTACACGCGGCGCATTTCCCCGGAGGGCGTGCCCACCGCGACCGTCCGCGTCATGTCGCTGTGGTAGCCCCGCAGCCGTGCACCGAAATCGATCGTGACCAGGTCGCCGTCCTCGATCACGCGCTCCGACGCCACCCCGTGCGGCATCGCCCCGCGCGGCCCGCTCGCCACGATCACGTCGAAGCCCACCTCCGCACCCCCGCGCCGCAGCCCCGTTTCCAGGGCCAGGGCCACGTCCAGCTCGCGCACGCCCGCCCGGAGCATGGGCCGCACCTCCGCGAACACGCGGTCGGCCAGCGCCTGGGCGTCCCGGACGGCCTGCACTTCCTGGGGCGACTTGATCAGCCGCACGCCTTCCACCAGCCCGCGTGTGGGGACCAGCGTCACGTCCCAGTGGTCCTGCAACGCCTCCAGCCCGGCGACCGTCAGGTGCTCGGCCTCGAAGCCCACGCGCTGGCCCCGCACGCGCCCGGCCGCGTCCTGATACGTCTCGGGCGGGCGGGCGATGTGCTGCGGCACGCGCGATTCCTCCCGTGCCTGCACGGTGTAACGCGCGTCGGTGTAGAGGGTCGCGCCCTGGGCCGTCACCAGCACCTTGCCGTCCGCGCCGCTCGAAAAGCCGGTGATGGCCCGCACGTTCGCCGGGTTGCTGACCCACAGGGCCTCCACGTCCGCCCCGCTCATCGCCGCCTGCAACTGGTCAAGTGAAGTCATGTGGCGGATGTTACATGTGCCTGCCGGCCGGCAGCGGGAGCCAGGCCACCCTCCCGGGCAGGGCGCTGTCCCCGCTGGGGGGACAAGGGCCTGTCCAGAGGAAATGCGGCTTATACTCCTTCATCGGGACAAAAGACGGGCCAGCCATGGCCGCAGCACCCAAGGAGGAGACAGTCCGTGAAACTTCACGAGTATCAGGGCAAGGAACTGCTGCGCCGCTTTGGCGTGAACGTGCAGGAAGGCAAGGTGGCCTACACGCCGGACGAGGTGCGCGACATCGCGCGCGAGTACGGTCAGCCGGTGGTCGTCAAGGCGCAGGTCCACGTCGGTGGGCGCGGCAAGGCGGGCGGCGTCAAGTTCAGCCCCAACCTCGACAAGGCCTATGAAAACGGTCAGAACATCCTGGGGATGGACATCAAGGGCCTGACCGTCAAGAAGGTGCTGGTCACCAAGGCCGTCGATATCGACGCCGGGACCGAGTACTACGTCGGCATGATCGTGGACCGCAACGTGCAGAGCTACACCCTGATGGCCTCGGCCGAGGGCGGCATGGAGATCGAGGAGGTGGCCGCCGCCACCCCCGAGAAGATCATCAAGCACCGCGTGGACCCCGTCACCGGCCTGCGGCCCTACGAGGCGCGCGAGGTGGCGATCAAGGCGGGCTTCAAGGGCAACCTGAACAAGATCGCCGACATGATGGTCAAGATGTCGGAGGCGGCCCTGAAGATGGACGCCGTGCTGGTCGAGATCAATCCCCTCTTCGTGGAGGCGGACGGCACCCCGCTGGCGCTCGACACCAAGTTCGAGATCGATGACAACGCGATGTACCGCCACAAGGACCTGTCCGACTGGCGCGAACTCGAAGCCGAGCATCCCCTCGAAATCGAGGCCAGCAAGTACGGCTTCGCCTACGTGAAGCTCGACGGCAACGTGGGCGTGCTGGGCAACGGCGCGGGCATCGTGATGACCTCGCTGGACGTGGTGAACCGCGCCGGGGCCAAACCCGCCAACTTCCTCGACATCGGCGGCGGCGCGAAGGCGGACATCGTGTACAACGCGGTCAAGCTGGTGAGCAAGGACCCCGACGTCAAGAGCATCTTCATCAACATCTTCGGCGGCATCACCCGTGCGGACGAGGTCGCCAAGGGCGTGATCCAGGCGCTGAACGAGGGCATCCTGACCAAGCCCGTGCGCATGCGTATCGCCGGGACCGCCGAGGAGGAAGCCAAGGCGTTGCTGGCCGAGGTGAACAGCCCCCTGATCCAGATGTACCCCACCATGTTCGAAGCTGCCGACGAGGCCGCCAAGGAGGCGAACAAGTAATGGGCATTCTCGTCGACAGCAGCAGCAAGGTCATCGTGCAGGGCATCACCGGCCGCGAGGGGGCCAACCACGCCCGCGCCATGCGTGACTTCGGCACCCAGGTCGTCGCGGGGGTGACCCCCGGCAAGGGCGGCCAGGAGTTCGAGGGCTGGCCCGTCTACAACTCCGTCGCGGAAGCAAAGGAGAAGCACGGCGCGAACGTGTCCATCATCTTCGTGCCCCCGGCGGGCGCGGCCGACGCGGTGCTGGAAGCGGCCCACGCCGGGATGCCCCTGATCGTCCTGATCACCGAGGGCGTGCCCACGGTGGACATGATGCGGGCCGTGCAGGAAGTCAAGGAACTCGACGCGAAGAACCGCGCCGAGGGCGGCCAGGGCATCCGCCTGATCGGCGGCAACTGTCCCGGCCTGGTCACCAGCGGCGAGTGCAAGGTGGGCATCATGCCCAACCGCATCTATGAGAAAAAGGGCCGCATCGGCCTGATCAGCCGCTCGGGCACCCTGACCTACGAGGCGGGCAAGCTGCTGCTCGACGCGGGTCTGGGCACTTCCACCACTGTCGGCATCGGCGGCGACCCGGTGATCGGCACCACCTTCGCAGACGTGCTGCCCCTCTTCGAGGCCGACCCCGAAACCGACGCCGTGGTCGTGATCGGTGAAATCGGCGGGGCCGACGAGGAAGCCGCCGCCGAATACATCGCCCAGAACATGAAAAAGCCCGTCGTGGCCTTTATCTCCGGCCGCAGCGCGCCCAAGGGCAAGCGCATGGGCCACGCCGGGGCCATCATCATGGGCGACGTGGGCACCCCCGAGAGCAAGCTCGCCGCCTTCAAGGCCGCGAACGTGCCGGTGGCCGACACCATGCCCGAGATCATCGAGCTGGTCAAAAAGGTCCTGAACGTCACCGCCTGAGCGGGAGCAGGGGAGGAGGGCTGGAGACGCGCGCTCTGGCCCCCCTTCTGTTTCTGTTTTTGGTCAACACATCGTCACTTCCGGTCACATGTGCGTCAGCCCGGTGCGTACACTGGAGCCATGAAGAGACGTCTCCTGCCCCTGGCTGCGGCCCTGCTCGGCGTGGGCAGCGCCCTGACCGTGACGGGGAGTGTGGCGGGCAGCATTCCGGCCGATACCCGCGTGAGCGGCTGGGCGGTCAGCGCCTCCGGGCAACCGGTGCAGGAAATCGTGAGTGCGCCGGTCAGCGGCGGCACCTTTCGGCTGGACCTCCCCGCCTCCGCTCCCGGTCCCCGCGCCCAGAGCGCCCTGACCCCCCAGAACGTGTCCTGGCCCGGTGTTCTCGACCCGGTCACCGTGAGCGCCCCGGCCCAGACCGCCGAACTCAAGTTCTTCGTTTATCGCGACGGCAACGGCAACGGTCAGCACGACGAGGGCGAGACGCTCCGCGAGGTGGGCGTGAATGCCGGGCGCGGCACCCTGTTCGTCGCCTGGGTCAGCAGCGACGTGACCGTCAAGGCCAACCGCGGCTACCAGGCCACCCTGAAACGCGGCTGGAACGCCTTCGTCGTTGAGGTGGGCCGCGCCGTGAAGGTCGCCCCCTTCCTTGACGGTGAGGTCGAGGTGCTGCTCAACCCCGGCCGCTGAGGGGAAGAAGTGGTGGCCTGGCTGGGAGCCAAGCCACCATTTTTTGATTGCCTATTTAGAAGAAACAAAACGTTCACGAATCGGTATTATCGTGAATACTTCCACTTGTTACTTCTTCCCAAACCTACTACCCTCATCACCCACAAGGCCAGGCCCACCCCCGGAGGAGGGGCCTCTGCCATCAGCCCACTGCACCCTCCACTGTCCGGGCGTAGGCCTCCAGATAGCGGGGCACGATCTGGCCGGGGTGAAAGCGGGTCAGGGCGGCGTGGCGGCCTGCGGCCCCCATACTCAGGTACAGGTCACGGTCGCGCAGCACCCGCAGGGCCGCGTGCGCCATCGCGTCCACGTCGCCGACGGGGGCGAGGAAGCCGGTCACGCCGTCCTCCACGACCTCGGGAATGCCCCCGGCGCGGGCGGCGACGACCGGCACCTCGCAGCTCATGGCCTCCAGCGCGGCGAGGCCGAAGCTCTCGTTGCTGCTGGGCAGCAGGAACAGGTCACTGATGCCCAGCACGTTCTGCACGTCGGGAAAGGACCCCAGGAACTGCGTGCGCCCGATCACGCCCAGTTGCCCGGCCAGCTCGAAGGCGCGGGGGCGCTCGGGGCCGTCGCCGATCATCAGCAGGCGGGCGGGAATCTCGCTGGCGATGCGGGCGAATACCTGCACCACGTCCTCCACCCGCTTGACGGGCCGGAAGTTGCTCACGTGGACCACCAGGGCCTCGTCCGGGTGGGCGAAGCGGGCGCGCATGGCGGGGTCGGTCACGCGCACGAAGCGGTCGCCGTCCACGAAGTTGTGAATCACCTCGATGGGGCGGTCCACCCCGAAGACCTCGCGCGTCTGCTCGGCCAGGAAGTGCGAGACGGCGGTCACGTGGTCGCTGTGCTCGATGGCGTGCCGGGTCGTGTGGCGAAAGGCGGGTTCCGCGCCCACCAGCGTCACGTCGGTGCCGTGCAGGGTGGTCATCACGCGGCTCCTGCCGGTGATGGCGCGCGCGTGAATTGCGGCGGTGGCGTGCGGAATCGCGTAGTGCGCGTGCGCGAGCGTCACGCCGTGTTCCAGGATGACTTCCGTCAGCGTGTTGGCGGCGGCCAGCTCGGGATAGGGCTGGTCGAACAGGGCGTAGGCGAAGCCGCTCACCTGGTGGTAAAACGGCCCCCGCACCCCCTGGTGCCCCGCCAGCCGGAAGGGCATTGCCGAGCCGACAAAGTGGACCTCGCGCCCCGCCTGCGCCACCATCAGGCCCAGTTCGGTCGCCACGACGCCCGACCCCCCGGCCCCCGTGTGGCACAGCACGGCTATCTTGTCTGGAATCGAAACCATGAGTGCGGAGTATAGGACCAGAAGTGCCCGCAGCATGTCATCCGGGTTCCGGCCGGGCGGGGTTCGCGGGGATGGCCTCACTGTTCAGCCGGAAGTCGTGTCACGTACCGGAGTGTCAGAAATCTGTACAGGGGCTAAAGCTAGGGTGAAGGCAGATGATAGCTGTCGTCACCGATTCCACCTGTGATCTCCACCCGACCCTGGCCCGGCAGCTCGGTCTGGAGGTGGTGCCTCTGCACGTGCTGCTGGGAGAGCGCCGGTTCCGTGACTGGCACGAGATCGAACTCGACGCCGTCTTCGACCATGTGCGCGGGGGCGGGAGCGTCACCACCCAGCCCGTAGCGCAGGCGGCCTTCGAGCAGCTCTACCGCGAGCTGCTGGCGACCCATGACAGCGTGGTCAGCCTGCACCTCAGCGGGCACCTGTCGGCCACGGTCGACCATGCCCGCCAGGCGGCGCAGGCCCTGAAAGCCGGGGGCCGCGTCCACGTGCTCGACAGTGGCCTGACCTCGCTGGCCCTGGCCGAGACGGCCATCGTGGCCCGCGAGGCGGCCGCGGCGGGCGCGGACCTGCCCGGAGTGCTGCGCGCCATCGAAACGGCGCAGGACGGCATGCTGACCGAATTCACCATCCCCGACCTGGAGTACCTGCGCCGGGGCGGGCGGCTCTCGCGTGCCCAGCAGCTCCTGGGCAGCGTGCTGGGGATGCAGCCCGTGATGCGCTTTGACGAGGGGCGCTTCCGGGCCGTGCGCCGCGTCCGCAGTCCCCACGTGGCCCGCGACATTCTCGGGCAGCTCGAGGCGCACTTCGGCCGTGACCCGGTCTCCGTGTCCATCGCCCACGCGGGCCGCGACCCGGTGCGGATTGCCGAACTCAAGGCCGCCATGAACGCCAGCAGCCTGAAGGTGGTCCGGGGCCGCCTGCAACTGCTCGGCCCGGTCATCGGTGCCCACGTGGGTCCGGGGGCCTATGGCCTGCTGGCCCGCCGCGTGGAGGCGTGAGCGGAAGCCGCCGTGCTGCATAGGGCCGCCGTGCCCTGACCGAAAATCCCGCGTCCAGATCCGGTAGAGGTCGCGGGCGCTGGCCCCGACAATGGCGGCATGTCCCTGCCCCTGAGCCGCGAACGGATGCTGGAGCGCATGCTGGCGGCGGACCCCGCCTACGACGGGCACTTCATCACCGGCGTGATCAGCACGGGCATCTACTGCCTGCCGTCCTGCCGCGCGAGAAAGCCCAAGCCGGAAAACGTCGTCTTCCACGACTCACCCCGGAGCGCCCGGTGCGCGGGCCTGCGCCCCTGTCTGCGGTGCAGGCCCGACGACTTCTATGCGGGCATTCATGCGGAGGAAGCGCGGGTGGAGGGGCTGGCCGCCCTCTTCCGCAGTTCCCCCGCCGCGATCCGGAACGTGGCCCATCTGGCGAGCGTGGCCGGGGTCAGCACCAGCAAGCTGCACGAGCTGTTCCGCCTGCACTTTCACCTGCCGCCCGCCGAGTGGCTGGCCCGTCACCGGGTCGCGGCGGCGCGGCGGCTCCTCCTGACCTCCCCGCGCTCGGTCGCCGACATCGCGTTCGGGGTGGGCTTCGAGAGCCTGTCCGCCTTCGGGGAGCAGTTCCGCCGCTGGAGTGGCCTGACCCCGGGGGCGTACCGCCGCCTCCCGCAGGAACAGGTCCTGCGCCTGACCCTCCCCGCGGGCTACCCCGTGGCCGCCATCCTGCGTGACCTGGGCCGCGACCCACAAAGCCTCACCTCCCGCGTCACGGGGGACACGTACACGGCGGCGCTGCGCCTGCCCTCCGGGCCGCTGGCGGTGCGGGTGGAATTCGGGTCGGGCACGGCCACCTGTACACCGGTCCTGCCTCCCGATCAGTCGGGGGTGGACGGTGCAGAGGTGGACTGGGGCGCGCTCCACGAAATCCTGCTGCGGCGGCTGGGCCTCACGGCCGACCCCGGCCGGTTCGAGGCGCACGTCGCGCCGCACCCCGACCTCGCGCCGCTGCTGGCCGGTCGGCGGGGGCTGCGTCTGCCCCTGGTGGCCGACCTCTTCGACGGCCTGCTGTGGGCCATCCTGGGCCAGCAGATCACCTTTTCCCTCGTCTGCACCCTGCGGCGGCGGCTGGTCAGGAGCGCCGGCCGGGAGGTGGGCGGGGGCCTGTGGGTGCCCCCATCCCCGGAAGCGGTCGCCGCCCTGGACGAGCCGGCCCTGCTGGCCCTGGGCCTGACGCGGGCCAGGGCCGCCGCCCTGCTGAACGCCGCGCGGCAGGTGGCCGGGGGCCGGCTTTCCCTGGACACGCTGGCCGCCGGGACCGCCACGCGGGCCGAGCGCACCCTGCTCGGTCTGCCGGGCATCGGCCCCTGGTCGGCCCAGTACGTGATGCTGCGCGCCCTCGGCTTTCAGGACTGCCTGCCGCTAGGCGACGCGGCGCTCGCCCGTGAACTGCAACACTTCTTCGCGCTGGACAGCCGCCCCGACCGCCAGCAGACGGCCGCCCTGATGGGCCGGTTCGCGCCGCACCGCAGCCTCGCCACCCTGCACTTCTGGCACCGCTTTCAGACCCGTAAGGAGATGCCCCATGATCACCACAGCACAGCCCCCGCTGACCCAGGCCCGGACCTTTCAGAACCTGCACCACGCTGAGCGCGGCTTCCTCCTGCCCAACGTCTGGGACGCGGCCAGTGCCCGCATCTTCGAGGCGGCGGGCTTCCCGGCCATCGGCACCACCAGCGCGGGCATCGCCTACTCGCGCGGCAGACGGGACGGACAGACCCTCACGCGGGCCGGGATGTGCCGGGAGGTGGCGGCCATCGTGGACGCGGTCGGCATCCCCGTGAACGCCGACATCGAAGCCGGGTACGGCGACTCGCCCGCCGATGTGGCCCGCAGCGTGACCGATTTTGTGGCGGCCGGCGCAGTGGGCCTGAACCTGGAGGACGCCACGGGCCGCCCCGAGCAGCCGCTCTACACCCTGGAGGAGCAGCAACGCCGTCTGGAAGCCGCCCGGACTGCCGCCGACGCCGCTGGCCTCCCCGTGTACCTCAACGCGCGGACGGATACGTACATCACGCAGTTCGGCAACGGAGAAGAGGAGCGCCTGGCCGAAACCCTGCGCCGGGGCCGGGCCTACCTGAACGCGGGGGCCGACAGCGTGTTCGTGCCGCTCCTGACCGACCCGGCCACGCTTCGCCGGCTGGCCTCGGACCTGGGCGGCCCTGTCACGGTGATGGCGTTCCCGGGCGCGCCCTCGGTGGCCGCCTTGCTGGACGCGGGAGCGGTCCGCGTGAGCATAGGGCAGAGCGCCATGCTCGCCACCCTGGGCCTGACTGCACGCATCGCCCGGGAACTGCGGGACTCGGGGACGTATCAGGCGATGGCGGCGTCCTTCTACGGGTTCAGCGAGGCTGAACAGCTTTTTGCGGAAGCGGCTCGCTGATGGTCCTGGCAGCGGGGTCCTGCGGACGCTCCGTCACCTGTCCTTCTGGCAGGCCTCCCTGTCAGTCAGCCCCTGCGCCGTCAGAGAGGCCGCCAGCACACCCGGCAGGTACGCCCGGTCCCGCCACATCCCTGAAAACCGCGGCCCCCCCAGGAAGGCCAGAAAGCTCAGGTGATCCAGTTGCCCGTGCTGCCGGAAAGGCAGCAGGCGCGGCGTCCACAGCGAACAGGACTGGTCGGTGATGCTCCCGACGGTCACACCCGCCAGGGCCAGCCCGTAGGCGAGAGGCGCAGCAGGGACGGCAGCAGCAGAGGCGGCGTCTAGGCACATCTGGGTCGGCCGGGAGAGGAGGGTATGCCCCAGTCGTTTACGCCGCCCTCAGCCCCGCCGCGCCGTGAACAGCACCCGCGTGAAGGCGTAGAACACCCGCTCGCCCGGCCACTGCGCCCGCAGGCGTGCCAGGTAGGCCGCCGTGAACCGCGCCCCATCCTCCTGACTCAGGCGGGAAAGGTAGGGCACCAGCGCCGTTCCCCGCGTCCAGTCCAGCACACCCTCCGCGCCCGGCAGCACCACCGGATAGACCTTGCTGATGGCGGTGATGTCGGTTGCCCCCAGCCCGTCCAGCGTCTCGGCGTACTCCGCCTGGGTCAGCACCGGGGAGACCCCATGTGCCGTGCCGAAGCGGGTAAAGCCCTGCAACTCGGCCCCGAACTCGTTTGCCGTGTCGGTCAGCAGGCGGTGGCTGGCATGGTCGTGGTTCGCGGGCACCTGCACCGCCAGCACCCCGCCGGGCCGCACCCTGGACCATAGCCGGGCCAGCAGCGCCGGGTGGTCCGGGAGCCACTGGAGGGCCGCGTTCGAGAAGATCAGGTCGTACTCCCCCCGCAGCTCCAGAATGTCCCCCTGCTCGAAACGCAGGTTGGAGAGGCCCCCCGCATCCGCCCGCGCCAGCATCTCGGCACTGCTGTCCAGCCCCAGCACCCGCGCCACCGGAAAACGCTCCGCCAGCGTCCGCGTATGCTCCCCGGTCCCACACCCCAGGTCCACGGCGTCGCGGTAGGGGAGGCCAGGAAGCATCGCCAGCAGGTCCCGGACGGGCGCGCTGCGGGCCTCGCGGTGGCGGTGGTACTGCTCGGGATTCCAGGTCATGCCCTAGCGTAGGAGGTCTCTTCCCATATTGTTCGTACTCTGGTGGTAACAGCAGTCACCAAAAAGGCGCGGCTGAGAGTCCTCCTCCCAGCCGCGCCCGAATGACAGTTACTTCTCCTGCTCGCGCTCTTCCTTCGCGCCCGCCTTCTCGGCCGCCGTGTGGGCGACGGCAAAGGCGCGGTGCTCGTCGCCGTACTCCTCCAGGGCGCTGTTGAAGGCTTTCAGGAAAGCTTCTTTCTGGTGCGGGTCGTACTGGTCCACCTGCGACTGCGGCAACTCCGAGATGCTGTTGTAGGGCATGGCTTCCTCCTGCCCCCTCATCCTGCCGGGCATTCCGGAGGATGGGGTGGGAAGCCGGTCAACCCCGCCACAAGGAAAGGGGCCACAGGGAAAGGGGCGGGCACCTGGCAGGCCCGCCCCCTTCTCCTCATAACCTCAGAGCCGTGTCAGATAAGCCGTGCCGCCCTCCACCTCCGCCGCATGGCCCTCGCCTGGCCCAAAGGTCAGCTCGGACGCCAGCACCTCCCCGGCGATGAAGTCGCGCCACTGTTCGGCTGCCTCGCGGGCGTCCCCCTCCAGGTCCAGCGCGAGGCGGATACGGTCCTGCACCTCGAAGCCCGCCGCCTTACGCGCCTCCTGAATGCCGCGCACCAGGTCGCGGGCCAGGCCCTCCAGCACCAGGTCGCGCGTCAGGTGCGTGTCGAAGGCCACCAGGAACCCGGCGTCCTCCGCCGCCGCGACTCCCTCGGGGGCCTTGGCATCCACCAGCACCCCCTCCGGCGTCAGCTCGAACTGCTGCCCGTTCGCCTCCACCGTGAAGCTCTCGCCCGCCTGCACCGCGCGGGCCACCGCCGCCGCGTCCGCCTGCGCCAGCGCCGCGCGCACGGCGGGGAGCGCCTTGCCGTACACCTTGCCGATGACGGGCAGATTGGGGCGCAGGCTGTATTGCACCAGGTCGGTCACGCCCTCCAGGAACTGCACCTGTTTGACGTTCAGCTCCTCCATGAGCTGCTCCTGCGAGCGGCGCAGCGCGTCCGTCAGTTCCGGCGTACCCGCGCGCACGGTCACGCTCGCCAGCGGCTGCCGCGTCTTGAGATTGTGCGCGCCGCGCACCGCCCGGCCCAGCTCGACCACCTTCATCACGGCGGCCATCTCGGCGGTCAGCCGCTCGTCCAGCCGCTCGGCGCGGACCTGCGGCCAGCGGGTGAGATGGACACTCTGTGCGCCCTCCCCGCGCGTGAGGTTGCGGTACATCGCCTCCGCCAGGAACGGCGTGAAGGGTGCCGTGAGCTGCGACACCACCACCAGCGCCTCGTGCAGCGTGGCGTAGGCGGCCACATCCACCTGTCCACCCTCGCCCCAGAACCGGCTGCGATTGCGGCGGACGTACCAGTTGCTCAGGTCGTTCACGAAGCGTTCCAGCGCGCGTCCGCCCCCGCGGGCGTCGTAGGCGTCGAGCGAGGCCGTCACGTCCCGCACCGTCTCCTCCAGCCGCGCGAGCAGCCAGCGGTCCATCTCGGGGCGCTCGGACAGCGCGGGGGCCGCCCCCAGCTCCGGCCGGTCCAGATTCGCGTACAGCACGAAGAAGGAATAGACGTTCCACAGCGTGTTCACGTAGTTGCGCTGCGCCTCGGCCACCAGCCGCTCGGAAAAGCGCTTCTGGTCGCCGGGGTCCGACGCCATGAACATGTACCAGCGCACGGAGTCGGCACCGTAGCGGTCGAACAGCGGCAGCGGCTCCACCACGTTGCCCTTGCTCTTGCTCATCTTCGCACCGTGCTCGTCCACGATGTGGCCCAGGCAGATGACGTTCTTGTACGCGGGCTGGCCATAGAGCATGGTGCTGATCGCGTGCAGGCTGTAGAACCACCCGCGCGTCTGGTCGATGGCCTCGCTGATGAAGTCGGCGGGGAAGTGGCGCTCGAACAGTTCCTTCTGCGCCCCCGCGCCCGGCAGCGCGTGCTCGCCCGTCTCGTCCGTCAGCAGGTGCCACTGCGCGTAGGGCATCGAGCCGGAGTCGAACCACACGTCCAGCACCTCCGGCACGCGGCGGTAGGTCTTGCCGCTTTGCTCGAACGTGATGTCGTCGATGTAGGGCCGGTGCAGGTCGAGGTCCGTGAGGTCGCGCCCGGTCAGCTCCGAGAGTTCCGCCACGCTGCCCACCACGCGCAGGTCGCCGTCCTCGCTGAGCCAGAAGGGCAGCGGCGTGCCCCAGTAGCGCTCGCGGGAGATGGCCCAGTCCACATTGCCCTCCAGCCAGTTGCCGAAGCGCCCGTTCTTGATGTTCGCCGGGACCCAGTTGATCTTCTGGTTCTCCTCCAGCATCCGCTCCGAGACGCTGTTCGTGCGGATGTACCAGCCCTTCTTGGCGAAGTAGAGGATCGGGTCGCCGGTGCGGTCGTGGAAGGGGTAGCGGTGGCGCAGCGTGCCCGCCCAGAACATCAGCCCCCGCGCCTTGAGGTCCGCGATCAGGCCCTTGTCCGCGTCCTTGAAGAACTTGCCGCGCTCGCCCGTGACCCGCAGGATGCCGTGGTCGTCCACCCCGAACATCAGCGGCACGCCGTACTTGCGGGCCAGCTCCAGGTCCTCCGCGCCGTAGGCCGGGGCCTCGTGCGCCACGCCCGAGCCGTCCTCCGCGCTCACGAAGTCCGCCAGCGTCACGAAGTGCATCACCGGGCGGCCCTGCGCATTGCGCTCGTGCAGTTCCCTCACCACGCCCAGTTCGGTCGCCACTTCCGGGAACGGCGGCTCGTATTCCACGCCCTCCAGCTCGCGGCCCGCGAAGCTCGTCAGCACCTCCAGCGGCGCGGCGTTCTTGTGCAGCCCCGAGAGGCGTTCCACCGCGTCGGCCGCCACGATGATCGGCCCCGCCTCGCTGCGCGCGACCACATACGTCAGGTCCGCGTTCACCGCCGCCAGCGTGTTGCTGGGCAGCGTCCAGGGCGTCGTGGTCCACACCACCAGCGCGAGGTTCTGCCGGTCCTCGCCGCTCAGCCCGCTCAGCACAGCGTGTGCCCGCTCGGGCAGCGTGTCCCAGATCACCGGGAAGCGCACGTACACGCTGGGGTCGTCCACCATGCGGTAGGAATCCACTTCACCCAGTTCGGCCCGCGAGAGCGTGGTGCTGATGCGCGGCGAGAGGGGCACCACCTTGTAGTCCTGCGCGATCAGCCCCTGCGCGTGCAGCCTTTTAAGCAGGTTCCACACGCTCTGCACGTACTCGTTCTCATACGTGATGTAGGGGTCGCTGAGGTCCACCCAGTACCCCAGCCGCTCGGTGAAGGTGTTCCACTCCTGAATGGTTTCCCACACCGACGTGCGGCACAGGCGGTTGAACTCCTCCAGCTCGGCCCGGCTCGCGCCGTGGTTGCGCCCCAGCAGCCCCAGCCGCTTCTCCACGCTGATCTCCACCGGCAGGCCGTGGGTGTCCCAGCCGCCCTTGCGGGTGACGTGGTAGCCCTGCATCACCTTGTAGCGCGGAAACAGGTCCTTGAAGGAGCGCGCCAGGACGTGGTGCAGCGCCGGACGCCCGTTCGCGGTGGGCGGCCCCTCGTAGAACACGAACTCGGGCTGGCCTTCTTTGCGCTCCTGTGTCTGCTCGAAGACATGGCCCGCCTGCCAGAAGTTCAGCACGCCTTCTTCGAGTTCGCGGAAGCTGGGCTGCGAGTTCACCGGCTGAAACAGAGTGTCCGAAGGGGTGGGGGGGGAGGTGGTGGGCCTGGGGTCGGTGGTGGTCATAGTGCTCCTTCGGACTTGAAAAGCGGCGGGGTAGAGGGTTGGGCCGTCTAACGGTCTAAGGGTCAAAAAGGGGAGGCTGTTCGGCGGTTAGACCAAAAACAAAGCGCGCCCCAGCTTTGTGTGCTGGGACGCGCCGGGAAACGTGCTCGCGCGTGGTACCACCCAACTTCGCCACACGGAGGCGGCCTCGTCGTGCCCTCTGTCGGGGGGCGTCCGGGACGGTCTAGTGAGCCTGCGGGCCTTTCTTCGTCCGGCGCGGGAGGGGATCTTCGGCGGGGGGCGGACCGTCAGGCTCTCACCATCCCTGACTCGCTCGTGGCCGCGTGGCCCCGCGTACTCTTCTCGCGTTCGCCTTCTTCGGGTTGCTCACCCCCGGCTGGGGATGTCCCTCATGGTAGGCGCGCAGCATGGGCAGGGTCAATCCGTCATGTGACGCATTCCTGACCGGCCGGATATGCTGAAGTGGAAGGTCACAGGGGTGAGGCACTTCTGACCATGCGGTTATGGCAGGTGCTGCGCGCGTTGCCTACAATCTCAACAAGACGGCCGCAGGACCAGACCGCCAGGCCAGCAAGCCAGGGCCAGAAAACCAAGGAGAGTCAACATGGAATTTTTCATCGATACCGCCATCGTGGACGAGATTCGCGAAATCAATGCCTGGGGCGTCCTGTCGGGCGTCACCACCAACCCCAGCCTGGTCGCCTCCTCGGGCCGCGACTTCAAGGAAGTGATCCAGGAAATCGCTGAGCTGGTGGGCGGAGCCATCAGCGCCGAGGTGACCGCGCTGGACGCGGAAGGCATGATCAAAGAAGGCCGCGAGGTCGCGGGTTGGAGCGAGCATGTCGTCGTCAAGCTGCCGCTGACCCCGGCGGGGTTGCAGGCCTGCAAGACGCTGACGAGCGAGGGCATCAAGACCAACATCACCCTGTGCTTCAGCGTGCCGCAGGCGCTGCTGGCTGCCCGCGCAGGCGCGACCTACATCAGCCCCTTCGCGGGCCGCGTGGACGACATCGGCTGGGACGGCATCGAACTCGTGCGCCAGATCAAGGAAGCCTACGTCCTGGGCGACATCCGGACCAAGGTGCTGGCCGCCTCCATCCGCCACCCCCAGCATGTGGTGCAGTCCGCCCTCGCCGGGGCCGACGTGGCGACCATCCCCTACAAGGTCTTTACCCAGATGATCAAGCACCCGCTGACCCAGGCGGGCCTGGACGCCTTCCTCAAGGACTGGGCCAAGCGTGCCGGGGCCAACCCCGAAACCCCCCCCAGCGAGGCGGGCACCAACCCGCAGCAGGGCGGCGTGAACGCAGAAACCGGGCAGAGTGAACCCAGCCAGGGAGGCCGGCAGCAGTGACCGAACCCCACACCGCGCCGCTTCCCTTTCACGAACTCCAGCAGAAGATTCTGCCCGAGCTGCACCTGATCGCCGCCCAGTCGGGCATCGAGAACTACCGCAAGCTGAAAAAGGATGCCCTGGCCCTCGCCATCATGGAGCGGCAGGCGGAGGCCGAGGGGCAGGTCCTGGCGCGCGGCTACCTCGACATCAGCCCCGACGGCTACGGCTTTCTCCAGTCCGATCTGCTGGAACCGGCCTCCAGAAGCGTGCTGGTGACGGCGGGCGTCATCAAGCAGTACCACCTGCGCACCGGCGACGAGGTGATCGGCCGCGCCCGCAAGCCCCGCGAGAACGAGCGCTACGGCACGCTGGTGCAGGTGGAGGCCGTCAACGGCCTGGACCCCCAGTCCGCCCGCCAGCGCCCCCGCTTCGACGACCTCACCCCGACCTTCCCCGACCGTCAGCTGGTGCTGGAAGACCCGCTGATGGACGACAGTCTCTCGCTGCGGGTGGTGGATCTGCTGGTGCCCATCGGCCGCGGGCAGCGCGCGCTGATCGTCGCGCCGCCCAAGGCAGGCAAGACCACCCTGCTCAAGAAGATCGCCAACTCCATCGTCAAGAACTACCCCGACGTGACGGTGATGGTCCTGCTGGTGGACGAGCGCCCCGAGGAGGTCACCGACTTCCGCGAGAGCGTGCAGGGCGCGCAGGTGATCGCCTCGACCTTCGACGAGCCGCCCCAGCACCACGTCCGGGTGGCCGAGTTCGTCCACGAACGCGCCCGCCGCATCGTGGAGGAAGGCGGGCACGTGGTGATCCTGCTCGACTCGATCACCCGCCTGGCCCGCGCCAACAACCTGGTCACGCCGCCCACCGGGCGCACCTTATCCGGCGGCCTCGATTCCAATGCGCTGCACTGGCCCAAGCGCTTTCTGGGCGCGGCGCGCAACATCCGCGAGGGCGGCAGCCTCACCATCCTGGCGACCGCGCTGGTGGAAACCGGCTCGCGCATGGACGACGTGATCTTCGAGGAGTTCAAGGGGACCGGCAATGCCGAACTGGTCCTCTCGCGCCGCCTGGAAGAGCGCCGCATCTTCCCCGCGATGGACATCCTGAAGTCGGGCACCCGCCGCGAGGAGCTGCTGCTCCAGCCCGAGGTGCTGAAGAAGATGTGGCTGCTGCGCAAGGTGATCAGCGACATGGACCCCGCCGACGCGATGGAGATGCTGCTCTCACGCATGGGCAAGACGCGCAACAACGTCGAATTCCTGCAGGCCCTGGCCGGCGGCTGAAGCCCCGCCCCCGTGCCCGCTTCCCCTTCTGGGGCGGGCGCGCCCTGCTTGCTGCCTTTTTTGGAGGTCCGGTGCCCGAGTTTCCCCCATCCCCCCCACGGGGCCACGCTCCCCTGTCCCGGCGGCTGCCGCTCACGCTCGCGCTGTGTGGCCTGTCCGCCCTCGCTCCCCTCGCTGCCGCCCGGCCCGACGTGCCGGAGGAGTCCGAAGGGCAGACGCTCCTGCTGGGCGTTCCCACCCCCGCCGAGCAGCTGCGCGCCGCGTTGCCCGCCGTTCACCTCACCCGCGAGCCGCAGGCGCAGGCCCCCAGCCTCCTGGTGGTCACGGCCCAGGGTCCGGCGCGGCTGGCGGCCCGCTACGGCGTTCCCGCGGCCGCCGTGGACGCCCTGCCCCGCGAGCCGGGCGAGGCCGGGCGCGTCTTCCGGGTGCGGCTCCCCGCTCCCGAAGCGGCCCGGCCCCCCGTCCTGCCCAGCTCGGTCGTGACCCACACGGTCCGCGCGGGCGAGACCCTGAGCACGGTCGCGGCGCGGTACGGCCTGACCCTGCTGGACCTGCTCAGCGCCAACCTCGACCGCCCGAGCCTCGACACGCTGACGCCGGGGGAAACCCTGCTGATTCCCACCGCCGAGCGCGGTCTGCTGGTCCGCATCAAGCCGGGTCAGACGGCCCTGGGCCTGATCGCCGGCTACGGGGCCGACCTCACCCGCACCGCCCGCGCCAACGAGGTGCTGCCCAATGCCCTGCGGCCCGGCGACTACCTGCTGCTGCCCGGCATCCGCGCCGAGAGCTTCGGGGAAGAGCTGGCCCGCCGCCGCGCCGAGCGCGAGGAGGCCGAGCACCAGGCGCGCGTGCAGGCGCAGTACGACCGCTACGTGGCCTGGCAGCAGGACCGCGAGCGCCAGCGCCTGGAGGAGAAGTACGCCCGCCAGGCCCAGTACGAGGCCTACCTCGCCTGGCAGGCCAGCCCCGAGCGCCAGCGCCGTATCGAGCAGTACGAGCAGCAGGTGCAGTTCGAGGCCGCCCAGGCCGCCGAACGTGAGCGTCAGCGCCAGCAGGCCCAGGCCGCCGCCCTGGCCCCCGCCACCCGCCCGGCGAGTGTGAACGTCGCCGCCGGAACCCGCCTGGCCTGGCCGATGCACAGTTACCGCATCACCAGCCGCTACGGCGAGGCGGACATCGACTTTCACAAGCAGGTCTTTCACGGCGGCGTGGACCTGGCCGCCCCGTCCGGCACCCCCATCTACGCATCTGCGGCCGGCACCGTCACCGAGAGCGGGTATGGTGCTTACGGCATGAATGTCTATACGGTCCAGGGCAGCAGCACCGTGATCTACGGGCACCTCAGCCGCACCGCCGTCACCGCCGGCCAGCCGGTGCAGCCGGGCGACCTGCTGGGCTACGTCGGCTGCACCGGCATCTGCACCGGCCCCCACCTGCACTTCGAGGTGCGGCTGAACGGCCAGGCCGTCGATCCGCTGGCGCTGCTGCCATGAGCGCGGGGGGCCAGGCACTCCACCTGCTGGTCGTGGACGACGAGGAGCAGATTCTCGAACTGCTCGACCTGACGCTGGGGATGCACGGCTTCCGGGTGGTCACGGCCCGCAGCGGCCCCCTGGCCCTGTGTGCCGCGGGGCAGGCCACCTTCGACGTGATCGTGATGGACGTGCTGATGACCCCCTGGGACGGCTTCGAAACCTGCCGCCGCCTCCAGGCCGAACTCGGGGAGGCCATGCCCCCCGTCGTCTTCCTGTCGGGCCTGAACCGCCCCGAGCAGGTGCCCGGCCTGCGCAGCGAGTACCTGGTCAAGCCCTTCCGCCCCTCGCAGCTGGTGGAGAGCATCCGGCGCGTTGTGCGGACCGACCCTCCCGGAAACTGACCCCCTGCCCGGCCCCCAACTGGCCCTGCTTCTGGGGCCAGTTGGACGTTAGGCTGGGGGCATGACCGAACCTGCCTCCACCGCAATGGCCCAGACCGGAACCCCCCAGATCAAGCAGGGCTTTGCCGAGATGTTCAAGGGCGGCGTCATCATGGACGTGGTGACGGCTGATCAGGCCCGTATCGCGGAGGCCGCCGGGGCCACCGCCGTGATGGCGCTGGAGCGCGTGCCCGCCGACATCCGCAAGGACGGGGGCGTCGCCCGCATGAGCGACCCCAAGATGATCAGGGAGATCATCGGCGCGGTGACGATCCCCGTGATGGCGAAGGTCCGCATCGGCCACATCGTCGAGGCGCAGATTCTCCAGGCCATCGGCGTGGACTTTATCGACGAGTCGGAAGTGCTGACGCCCGCCGACGACCAGTACCACATCGAGAAGGCCAGCTTCGCCGTGCCCTTCGTGTGCGGCGCGAAGAACCTGGGCGAGGCGCTGCGCCGCGTGGGCGAGGGGGCCAGCATGATCCGCACCAAGGGTGAGGCCGGCACCGGCAACATCATCGAGGCCGTGCGCCACGCCCGCACCGTCCTGGGCGAGATCCGCGCCATCCAGGCCCGCCCCACCGAGGAGCTGATGACCGTCGCCCGCGACCTCCAGGCCCCCTACCACCTGGTCCAGTACGTGCACCAGCACGGCAAGTTGCCGGTCGTGAACTTCGCCGCGGGCGGCGTCGCCACCCCCGCCGACGCGGCCCTGATGATGCACCTCGGCCTCGACGGCGTGTTCGTCGGCAGCGGCATCTTCAAGAGCGACAACCCCGAGCGCCGCGCCCACGCCATCGTGAAGGCCGTCACCCACTACCAGAACCCCGACGTGCTGGCCGAGATCAGCGAGGACCTCGGCGCGCCCATGACCGGCATCAACATCGACACCCTGATTCCCGAGGAGCGGCTGGCGGGGCGGGGATGGTAAAAGGGGCCAGCTTCCAGCGGCCAGCGGCCAGCGAAGAGCTTGAAGCTG
Source organism: Deinococcus carri (assembly GCF_039545055.1). Classification (NCBI taxonomy): domain Bacteria; kingdom Thermotogati; phylum Deinococcota; class Deinococci; order Deinococcales; family Deinococcaceae; genus Deinococcus; species Deinococcus carri. Next base: position 923,663 of record NZ_BAABRP010000001.1, on the reverse strand, counting down.
GAAGCTGGCGGCTGGAAGCCCCCCGGATCGGCGTCCTGGCCCTGCAAGGGGCCTTCCGCGAGCACCGCCAGCGGCTGGAGTCGCTCGGGGCCGGGGTCCGTGAGGTGCGGCTGCCCGGCGACCTCGCGGGCCTCCAGGGCCTGGTGATTCCGGGCGGCGAGAGCACCACCATCGCCCGGCTGATGACCGACTTCGGGCTGTGGACCCCGGTGCGCGACTTTCACGCGGCGGGCGGGGCGCTGTGGGGCACCTGCGCGGGGGCGATCCTGCTCGCGCGTGAGGTGGTGGGCGCGCCCCCGCAGTTCGGCGGCCACCAGGACAGCCTCGCCCTGATGGACCTGAGCGTGCGCCGCAACGCCTTCGGGCGGCAGGTGGATTCCTTCGATACGCCGCTGGATGTGCGGGGCCTGGACGCGCCCTTTCCCGCCGTCTTCATCCGCGCGCCCGTCATCGAGCGGGTGGGCGCAGGCGTGGAGGTGCTGGCCCGGCACGGGGACCAGATCGTGCTGGCCCGCCAGGGTAACCTGCTCGCCAGTTCCTTTCACCCCGAACTGACGCCCGACGCCCGCCTGCACGCCCTGTTCCTGAAGATGAGCGCGGCCCCCACCCCCGCCTGAAGGTCCCGCCGTCCCCCACGGCCCCTGCCCCGGCGGGGGCTTTTCGTCTATCCTCGGCCGGTGCGCTCTTTGCAATTCCGCTCGCGCGGCGCGTCCCTGAGTTACGACCTGACCGGACAGGGCGACCCCATCGTGCTGGTGCACGGCCTGAGCGGCTCGGCCCACTGGTGGCGGCGCAACATTCCCGCCCTGTCGGCCGCGCACCGCGTCTACGTGCTGGACCTCGCCGGGTACGGGCAGGCCTGGCGGCAGCGGTCGCTGGGCGTGCGTGAGGCCGCCGCCCTGATCGCGGCCTGGATGGACAGCCTCGACCTGCACCGCGTCACCCTGATCGGGCACTCGATGGGCGGGCACATCTCCATGCACGTGGCGGCACTGCGCCCCGCGCGGGTGCAGAACCTGGTGCTGGCCTGCGCGAGTGGCCTGCTGCGCGCCAGCCCCTACCGGGTGGCCCTGAACCTGCCGCGCGCCGCCCTCACCGGCCGCCTGACCTTCGTGCCGCGCATCCTGGGCGACGCGGTGCGCAGCGGCCCCCGCAACCTGTGGCGCAGCGCCGCCGACCTGCTCAGGGACAGCGTGCAGGACCTCCTGCCCGAGCTGCGGGCGCGCACCCTGGTGATCTGGGGCGGCCGCGACGCCCTGGTGCCCCCCGCGCTGGGCCGCGCCCTCGCCGCCGCGATTCCCGGTGCACGCTACGAGGAGATTCCCCGCGCCGGACACGTGGTGATGGTGGATGCCCCCGCGCGCTTCAACGCCCTGGTCCTCGACTTCCTGCGTGAAGAGGAACGGGCGGCTCCTTGAGCGGCGCGGTCCACACCGTCCGGGTGGCCGGACTGCTCACGCGCGCCCGCGTGCGCGGCGAAGGCCCCCCGCTGGTGCTGGTGCCCGGCCTGGGCTGCGCCTCCTGGATGTACGGGCGGGTCTGCCGCGAACTCGCCCGCGAGCGCACCGTCTACGCCTACGACCCCCCCGGCCACGGCCTGAGCCAGGGCCGCCCCGGCTTCCCGCGCACCTTCGAGGACCTGACCGAGCACCTCTCGGCCTGGCTGGACGCCTCCGGTCTGGGCCGCGTGCCCCTGCTGGGCCATTCCCTCGGCGGCGAGCTGGTCTTCGACCTCGCCGCGCGCCATCCCCGGCAGGTGTCCGCCCTGATCGCCTGCGCTCCCACCGGCATCCCCGAGAACCCCCGCGTCCTGATGCAGCTGCTGCGCCTGGCCCTCGACGCACCCCGCGAGCGCCCGCTCTTTCTGCCTCCCGCCCTGGCCGCCTACGTCCGCTGCGGCCCGGCCCGCCTGCTGCGCCTCGCCCAGGACCAGAACCGCCACCAGACCGGCCCCCTCCTGCCCCACGTCCTCGCGCCCACGCTGCTGCTGGACGGCACCTCCGACCCCGTCATCCAGGCCTGGACCCTGGAGGTCATCCGCCGCCTGATTCCCCACGCCACCGTGAGTGAGATTCCCGGCGGCACCCACGCCGTCACCGACAGCTTTCCCCGCACGGTGGCCCGCTACACGCTGGATTTTTTGCGGGAAGCGGGGGTCTAGAAACAAAAATTTCACGTACAAGATTTATCGTGAATACTTTCACTTAATACACTCCCCCCAGCCTCACCCAGAGGAGGCCACGCCCACCATCTCTACCGTCCCGCGCTGCCGGGCACGCTCGGCGGCGAAGGCGATGCGGTGCGAGTCCAGCGATTCGGCCAGAGGGGTGGGCACCTCCGCCTCCCCGCGCAGAAAGGCCAGCCAGGCCGCCACCAGGGCCTCGTCGCCGCCGCCGTGGTTGCCGCCCACCTCCACGGTGAAGCGCTCGGTGTCGCCGGTGCGGAAGTCGTGCAGCTCCAGCTCGCCGCGTTCCATGTGGGCGCGCAGTTCGCCGTGGGTGCCCAGCAGCTTGAGGGTCCGCGTGTTGTTGTGGGTAAAGGCACTGACGGTCAGCTGGGCCGTGACGCCGTTCGCAAACGTGACCGTGACGGCCTGATGGTCGGGCACGTTGTTCCCGGCCCCGTACACGCAGCGCCCGTACGGCCCCCGCTCCAGCGCCTCCGCGAGCGGGACCCCCCCGGCGGTCAGCACCGTGACCGGCCAGTGCGCCGGGTCGCGCGGGAGGTAGATGCGCCGCGCGTCATAGGGGCAGTCCGGCACCGGGCAGGTCACGCAGCGGTCCGAGGCACCGGGCGGGGCCTCCTCCGGGCGGAAGTGGTTCAGCCGCCCCTCGCTGCTGACCCGCACGGGCGGGGCCTGCGCAAACCAGCGCAGCAGGTCCAGGTCGTGGCCGCTCTTGGCGAGCACGAACGGTGCGGCGGGGGGCGACTGCGCCCAGTTGCCGCGCACGTAGGAATGCGCGTAGTGCCAGTACGCCACGTTCTCCGCGTGCTGGACGCCTACCAGCCGCCCCAGCCGCCCGGAGGCCAGCACGCCCCGCACCGCCCCAAAGAATGCGGTGGCCCGCAGAACGTGGCAGACCGTCACCCGGCCACGTGAGGCCGCCTCCGCCGCCAGCAGCAGATCCAGTTCTTCTTCATGCAGACAGATGGGCTTTTCCAGCAGCACGTCGTACCCCAGCGCCAGGGCACGCAGGCACGGCCCCACGTGGGCATCGTCGGGCGTGGCGATCACCACCGCGTCGACCACCCGCCCCCGCGCAAAAAAGGCGTCGGGGTCCGGGAAACACGCTTCCGGCGGCAGGCCATGCCGCGCCGCGACCTCCGCGAGCCGGGCCGGGCGGGGGTCCACCAGCTGCGTGACCCGCGCCCCCTGCGCCGTGAGGTGCCGCGCGTACACGTCCGCGCCCCGGTTGCCGCAGCCCAGAATGGCGACGGTGGTCATCGCCGCTCCACGCCCCAGCCCACCCCGCGCGGGCGCTCCAACTGCCCCGCCGCCCACTCCAGGCCCCCGAAAGGGTCGTTCGCCAGCAGCAGCGCCCCGTCGAGGTCGGCCCAGTCGGCCAGGCCCGCGAGGTGCGCGGCGGCGGCGATGCCCAGCGAACTCTCGATCATGCAGCCCAACATCACGCCCAGGCCGTGCGCGCGGGCCAGCCGCAGCGCGCAGAGCGCCTGCAAGGGGCCGCCCAGCTTGGCGAGCTTGAGGTTCACGGCGTCAAAGGCGGCGGCCAGCCGGGGCACGTCGGACACGTGGTGCAGGCTCTCGTCGGCCACCAGGGGCACGCGGCTCAGCCGGCGCAGCTCGGCGTGCCCCTCCAGGTCGCCCGCCGCGAGGGGCTGCTCGACCAGTTCCACATCGGCGGCGGCCAGCACGTCCAGCATCCGTTTCGCCTGCGGGCGCGTCCAGGCCGCGTTGGCATCCACCCGCAGCGCGGCCCCCGGCACCTCCTCCCGCAGCGCCTCCACGATCTGGCGGTCCTGCCCGGTGCCCAGCTTCACCTTCAGCACCCCGTGGCCGCGTGAGACGGCTTCCCGCGCCTGCCGCCGCATCTCCTCCAGCGGCCCCAGACTCACCGTATAACTGCTCTCCGGCAGCGGGAGCGGCGACAGCCCCAGCAGCCGCCACGCCGGCACCCCCGCCGCACGGGCCGCCCACTCCACCGCCGTCATCTCCAGCGCGCACTTCACGCTGGGGTGGCCCTGCGGCATCCGCGCCGTCATCCGCTCGTGCAGACCGTCCCAGTCCCAGCCATCCGTCAGGGCCTCAGCCAGCAGCGGCAGCACCGCCCCCACCGTCCCGCCCGTCTCGCCGTAAAAGGCGTTCGGCGCGGCCTCTCCCCGCCCGGTCAGGCCGTCCTGCGCGTAGGTCACGAAGGTCCGCGGGTAGCTCGAATGCGTCCAGCGCGCGATGCCGAAGGGCTGTGCGGTCCGCAGGTCCAGCGTTTCCCAGGCCACGTCGCCTTCTTTCCCGGTCATGCCGTCCACCGCCCGAAGCCCGTGACGCTCACGGCCAGCCGCCCGCCGTACTCGCCTTCCCCCAGCGTCTCCACCGTCACCCGCATGTGGGTCGCGTTCGCGTGGACCAGCCGCCGCCCGTCCAGCATCACCCCGACGTGGCCGGGAAAGAAGGCGAGGTCGCCGCGCTGCGGCTCCGTGACCGGCCGCAGCGACGCCTGCTGCTGGTCGGCGTCGCGCGGGAGGGACCGGCCCAGCGCCGCGTAGGCGAGCTGTGTGAGGCCCGAACAGTCCAGCCCCCAGGCGCTGCGCCCGCCCCACACGTAGGGGGTTTCCAGAAAGCGCAGCGCGTACCCCGCCGCGTCCGCCTCAGCAATGGGGGAGAGGACCACCGCCTGCACCCAGGCCTCCTGGCCCTCCGGCAGATGCACCGGCACCCAGCGGCGGCCCTCCTCGGTCACCTCCGCGCCGGATGCCCGTTCCAGCCGCGCCCCCGCGCACAGCTCGGCCACCAGGCGGCCCTTCACGCCCGGCTCCGCGAAGGCGTGGGCACGCAGCGCGGTCACCTGCCGCACCTCGCCCCCCGGCCCGTCCCCCGGCACCAGCGCCTCCGCCCGCGCCCAGCCCAGGTAGCCGTCGTGCGCGGTGCGGACCCAGGCCCAGCCGCCCTCCCGCTCCGCGACGACCTCCAGCGCCTCACCCGGCAGCGCCTCCGTCACCTGGGGGGCGTCCGCGCCGGGCCGGGCGCGCAGGCTCACGCGGGCGTTGCCCGCCCGCGCCGCGTGCGGCGCGACAAAGCGCCAGCCCTCGCCCGCCAGGCGGCCGCGCAGCGCCTCCTCGGCCAGGCGGGCCAGCGGGTCGAAGGCATGCAGGCGCGGGTCCAGTTCTGCGGTCGGTCTCACCCCTCAAAGGTAGCGCGTCAGCCAGCGCCCCCAGTTCCCGCCCGCCACGTCCGCGCGGTGTTCCGGCGGCAGCCGCTCCAGCAAGAGGGGCACGTCCCGGTAGCGGTCCACCCCCGCCGGTGCCTTTTCCTGCCCGAACCCGCCGTCCAGGTCGGTCCCCAGCCCGACATGCTCCCAGCCCACCAGGGCCGCGAGGTGCCGGGCGTGTGCGGCCAGTTCCTCCAGCGCGGCCCGCGGCTGCCCCGCCTCCCAGCCGCGGCGGATAAAGCGGCTCAGGAACACCAGGCCCACCACGCCGCCCGCCCCCGCGACCGCCCGCACCATCCCGTCGCTGAGCTGACGGTTGCCCGGCACCAGCGCGCGGCTGTTGGCATGGGTGGCGATGACCTGCGGCCCCAGGTCCAATGCCTCCCAGAAGGCGGCATCGTCGAGGTGCGAGGCGTCCAGCGTCACCCCCAGCTCGCGCATCGCGGTGACCAGCTCGCGCCCCGCGTCCGTCAGGGGACCCGGCGCGTCCGTGCCACCCGCATAGCGCGTCCGGCCCCACGCCGGGCCAATCACCCGCACCCCCGCCCCCACCCAGAAGGGCAGGTCCCGCGCGTCCCGGATGGGGTCGGCCCCCTCCATCAGCAGCACCACTCCCAGTGGCCCGGCCGGGGCGGCGAGGTGGGCGGCCACCTCCGACCCGCTCCGCAGCAGCCGCACCTGCCCCGCGTCCTCCCACCGCCGGTACTGGTCGAGTTGCGCGAGGGCCTGCGCTCGTGCGCCCGCGTGGTCGGTGTACCCCTCCGGACTCTCCCCGCTACGTGGCAGCGCGAACAGCGTGCCGAAGCAGACGCGGGTGCCCGCCGCCCGCAGCTCCCCGAAGGTCACGGTCGCCGTCTCGCCGGCTACCGGGTCGCCGGCCCGCAGCGCGGCCAGGTCCAGCCCCAGGTCCCGGCCCCGCGCGGCATTCCAGGCGAGGTCGAGGTGCCCGTCTATCAGCAGCGGCAGGGGAGAGGCCGGCCCGCTCACGCGCCCGCCCGCTCCTCCACCAGCCGCAGCACGGCCCGCAGGTCGTGGATGGCGTCGGGGGCCTGCCCCCCCAGGTCAATCCGCGCCGCCACCATCCCCAGCGCGCGGGCGGCCTCCACGTTCTCGGGTTTGTCGTCCACGAACAGCACCGCCCCGGCGGGGAGGCCCAGGCGTTCCAGCGCGTACTGGAACGCGCCCGCCTCCGGCTTGTGAACCCCGGCGGTGCAGGTCGCCACCGCCACGTCCACCAGGTCCGCCAGGTCCAGCGCCTCCAGCGTGCGGCCGATGCTGGGCAGGGTGTTGCTCAGCACCCCCACTTTCAGCCCCCGCGCGCGCAGTTCGGTCAGCACCTCCCGCGCGCCCTCCACCGGCTTCATGTACCGCTCGTACGGGAAGGCCGCCATCAGCTCGCCCGCGTGCGCCGCGTCCAGCCCCATCCGCGCACACAGTTCATCCCCGTAGGCGGCCCAGAAGGTGTCCTCGTCCTCCGGCGTCCGCAGGTCCCACCAGGCAAAGGCCCGCTCCTGCCACTGCGCCGCGAGCGCCTGCCCCACTGCCGCCGCATCCAGCCCGAAGCGCTCGGCGGTCCACAGGGCGGCCTCGCGGTACACGCTGTGGTCGGTGTAGGCGAGCGTTTCATCACGGTCGAACAGCACGCCCTGGAGGGGCTGAGGGGAGGTCTGAAGGCTCATAACCTGGGATTCTAGGCGCTTATAGCAGCATCGGAGAACAAAGGTTTCACGATTTGGATTTATCGTGAAAGTATTCACGATATGCCCGCAACCACGATACTCTTCCCACCCAACACCTTATGCACACCCCAAACTCGGTAAACCCCAAGAATCAGCAGGGGAGAGCAACATCATTGCCCACCAACTCCAATATCTAACCCCTCTAGCAATCTTATTGCTCCAGCTTCCCCCGTCAGTGCTACACTCCGGACCATGTTCGAGGACACCCACGACCCCTTCGCGCGGCACATCCTCCTGACGCCCGGCCCGACGCCGATTCATCCGCGGGCACAGCGGGCGCTGTTGCACGGGATGCTGGGGCACATGGACCCGCTGGTCTTTGCCCTGAACGGGGAAATCCAGCAGGGGCTGCGCGAGATGTACGGCACGGCCCCGGACACCTTCACGGCGCTGCTGGCCGGGACCGGCAGCCTGGGCATGGAGGCGGGGTTCGCCAACCTGGTGGAACCGGGGGACGAGGTGCTGGTGTGCGTGAACGGGTCCTTCGGGGCACGCATGGCGGAGATGGCGGCCCGCTACGGCGCGCGCGTCCGGCAGGTGACGGCCCCGCTGGGGGAGGCCATCGACCCGGCGGCCGTGGCGGCGCAGCTTGACGGCGCGGCCCTTGTCGCGGTGGTGCACGGCGAGACGAGTACCGGCGTGCTGAACCCGGTCCCGGAGATTGCCGAGCTGGTCCGCGGGAGCGGGGCGCTGCTGACGGTGGACGCGGTGACGACCGCCGGAATGGAGCCGTTCCACATGCAGGACTGGGGCATCGACTACGTGTACACGGGGGCACAGAAGTGCCTCTCGGCCCCTCCCGGCCTGGCCCCCGTCGCCATCAGTGACCGCGCGCTGGCCCGGTACGCGGCCCGGCGCACCCCCACGCCGCTGTGGTACTGCGATTTCGGCGGTCTGCGCGACTACTGGGTGGACCACAGCTACCACCACACGGTGCCGGTGAACCTGCACTACGCCTTCCACGCGGCGCTGGGGGCCGCCCTGGAGGAGGGACTGGAGGCCCGCCAGCGCCGCGCCGCCGAAGTGGGTGAGGCCATCCTCGCGGCGCTGGCCCCCCTGGGCTTCCGGCCCTACGTGGCCGACCCCGCCGTGCGCCTGCCCACCGTGCTGGCTCTGCGGCTGCCCGGCGGCTTCGACGACGCGGGCATCCGCCGCGCCCTGCGGGAGCGCGACATCAGCGTGACCGGCGGGCTGGGGCCGACTGCGGGCCTGATCTGGCGGCTGGGCCTGATGGGCGAGGCTGCCCGCCCCGCCCCCTACCGCGCCCTGATGGCCGCCCTGGAAGAGCTCCTGGGCGAGCGCGGTCTGGTGGACCGCTTCGAGGAGGCGCTGGCCGTCACGGCCTGATCAATGGTCCAGTAAGTTTTCAAAACACGCTCTAAGGGATTGAAAATGTGCCGCGCTGGGACGGCATGGCCGTCCACCCCCCTCTGCAAGCAGCTCTACGAGTCCCAACCTCTCGCGGTGCGAGCTGTACCAGTCCCCGCAAGGGGGGAGGGGCTTTTTGCTCGCCAGCACGCTATTTTCGGTCCGCTTCGCTAGACCGGAATCCATATGAGGGGCCGTGGTGCGTGGAAAAGGCCCACCACCACAGCCCCCTCCCCGCCGTCAGGCCATGCGCCCGGTGCGGATCACGTCCGCGATCACGGGCGGCAGGTTCCACGCCATGATGTCGAAGGCCGAGGAGGCGTAGTCGTAGCTGACTTTGTGCAGCGCCACGCGGGGCTTGCGGCCCACGCAGTCCACCAGCGCCACGTCCGCGCCCGGCTCGTGATTGAGGCTCAGGCCGACCGAGCCGGGGTCCACGAAGGTGGTGTCGCCGACCACCCGCACAAAGGGCACGTGGGTGCCGCCCACCACGACTACCCGCGCCCCCAGCGTCTCGGCCAGCGCCTCCAGCTCACGCTCGGGGGCCATCACGTCGAGGCGCTGATCGGGGGCGTGGGGGCTGCCGTGAAAGAAGCGGACCCGGCCGACCGGCGTCATCAGGCGGCCCCCCGGCGGCAGGCGGCGCAGGAACTCCATCTGCTCCGGGGCCAGTACCTTGCGCGTCCAGCCCAGCACCTGATCCGCGATGCCGTGCCGCTCGGCGCGTTCGCCCAGTTCTAGCGCGACCCGCATGTCGCTGGACCCCAGCCCCGTCACCCAGCCCTCACGCCGCACGAAGTCGATGACCGGGCCGGGCGAGGCCCCGTACCCCACCACGTCGCCCACCACGACGACCTGGTTCACCACCTGATCGGCCAGAAAGCGTTTGACCGCCGTCAGGGCGTGGATGTTGCCGTGCAGATCACTCAGAAAGGCGAGTCTCAAAGTGCGCTCATCCTAGTGCAAACGGCCCCGCGCGGGTGCGACATTCCCCCCGTCAGGGTGCCCCCGGCCCCCGTATCATGGCGCGGTGCCGCCGGTGCCCCCCTTCCTGATCGCCGCCCTGCTGGGTGCCCTGCTGGCCGCCTGCGGGCTGCCGCTGCCCTGGAGCTTTCTCTCGCCGCTGCCTCTGGCCTTTTTGCTGGCCTGCGTGGCCGACGCCGCGACCCCCCGGCAGGTGGCCGGGCGGATGTGGTGGGCGGGGTTTGCCTACAGCGCCGTCCACCTGTGGTGGCTGACGGCCTTTCTGGGCAAGATCTTCCACTTCGCGCCGCTGGGCGTCCTGGCCCTGGCCCTGTATGCGCTGGAGGGGGCCTTTTTCGCGCTGATGGCCTACCTGGCCGCCCGGCTGGTCCGCACGCGGGAGGCGCGGGTGTGGGCGCTGGCCGGGGGCTGGGTGCTGCTGGAGTGGCTGCGCTTTCTGGGGCCGCTGGCCTTTCCCTGGCCCACCCTGGGCTACACGCTGCTGCCCACCCCCGCCATGCAGATTGCCGACCTGGGGGGCGTGCTGCTGGGGAGCGTGCTGGTTGCCGCCACCGCCGCGTCGTTTGTCAGTGTGCGCTGGGAGAACCGCTGGCCGCACCGCCTCGTCACGTTCGCCTGGCTGGCGGCGCTGGCCTACGGCATCACGCGCGTGCCGGGGCAGGGGTCGGAGCAGCCCATGCTGGTCCTGCGCACCGATTTCGACTCCTTTGGACGGGCGACGCGGCAACTCACCCCCGAGGAGCAGCTCGCCGTGCAGCAGCGGCTCAGCGCCGCCCGCACCCCCGGCGAGATGGTGGTCTGGAGCGAGACGGCCCTCACCCCGCAGACGCTGCCCGGCTTTCCCGGCCCCGGCATCAGCGGTCTGGGCACCGTGGAGCCGCACCGCAACAGCGTGGTCAGCCTCGACGCCGCCGGGCAGATCACCGCCCGCAACGAGAAGGCAAAGCCGGTCCCGTTCGGGGAATACTTCCCGCTCTATGGCCCGCTGCACCCCGGCTACCAGGTCCTGGAGAACGCCATCGGCTTCGAGCTGGGGGCGCTGCCGCCCGCCCACGACCTCACGCCCCTGACCCTGAACGGCGTGACCTATGGGGCCTACATCTGCTACGACAGCGTGTTTCCCTGGGTGGCCCGGCAACTGGTGCAGAAGGGCGCGCAGGTGCTGGTCAACCCCAGCAACGACGGCTGGTACGACGGCTGGGGCGTGCAGCAGCACTTCATGATGGGTCGGGTGCGGGCCATCGAAACCCGGCGCTGGCTGGTCCGCAGCGTGAACCGGGGGATTGCGGGGGCCGTGGACGACCTGGGCCAGCCGGTGCGGACCCTCTCGCGGGGTGAGGGCGCGGTGCAGGTGCGGCCCCGCCTGCTGAGTGGGCAGACCGTCTACGTGCGGGTCGGGAACCTGCCCGCGCTGCTGCTGGCGGCGCTGATGCTCGTCTACGCCGTCCGGCTGGACCGCTGGGAACGCGGGCTGTGAACAGGGGAGAGCGGATTCCGGATGATCCGTTACGGCCCCTTCGCTGCGCTGCGGTGCCTCCACTCCTATCCGTCACCCTTGTTCCTTCTCCCGCCGGTCGGGTTAACCAGTGATTCCATCACTGATTAACCGGAATCCTTATTACTCTTCCCCGGCCCGCAGGCGCTCCATCGCCTCCACCGCCTCGCGGCGCACGTCCACATCCATCTTGGCGTAGATGGCGCTGGTGGTGACCGAAGCGTGCCCCAGCAGGTCGGCCACCACGTGCAGGTCGCGGGTGGCGCGGTAGAGGTGGGTGCCCGCCGTGCGCCGCAGGGTGTGCAGGCCCCACATCTCGGGGGGAAGGCCGAGGTGGCGGTAGTAGGCGTGGGCGATGAAACGGGCACCGTCGGTAGAAAGCCGGCCTCCACGATTCAGTGACGAGAGCGAGACGAGGAGCGCCGGGGACGCCGGGTTCACGGCTTGGCGGGCCAGCAGCCAGCGTTGCAGGCGTGTCTTGACGCCGGTGGGAAGCGGCACCACCCGCGTCTTGCTTCCCTTGCCCCGCACCGTGAGGGCCGCCCCGGACAGGTCCACATCTGTCACGTCCAGCCCCACGATTTCTGCCGCACGCAGGCCCAGAGTGCCGCCCAGGGCCAGCAGGAGCGTGTCGCGGCTGGCCTGTACGCCGTCCTCCGCATGCAACTCGGCGGGCAGGGCCAGCAGGTCACGCATCTGGGCCTGGGTCAGCGCACGTTTTTTCGCGTGTGCCGGGGTCGGATCGGAGGGTGGCGACACCCCCGCACTGGGGTCGGCCTTCAGCACGTTCGCCCACACCAGCGCCTTCATCAGGTTCCGGGCACCGTACAGGTGGCGCTTGATGGTGTTCGGTTTCAGCCCCGCTTCCTGCATGTGCAGTAGCCAGACCTCGAAATCCTCGGCGCTGAGCTGGTTCAAGGCGCGACTGGGCGACTCCGGCGGGCCAGTGAACGCCAGGAACTGCCGCACCGACTCCGCATAGGCTTTCAGCGTCAGTTCACTGGTGCGCCCCTTGCGGCTCGACTTGAGACGCATGTAGGTCGTCAGCAGGTCGGTCAGCGTGTCGGCGTCCTGGGCATGGGCCGCGCGCAGGCCTTCGCGGCGGCGGTTCTCGGCATTGCTCCACTTACTCGCCAGTTGCAGGGCCATTCCTGATGGGGCAGTCACAGTCCCATTCTACTCGGCAGAACTGAAATTATCCGGAGTAAGATGGAGTATGTCCAAACCACTCCCGAAGCAGTGTGCCTCCTGCCGCAGGACTTTATCCCTCACGGCCTTTGGTCCCTGACACAGGTCAGCCCATTGCGAGGGCTACCGGGTTTCCACACAGGTGGACGTAAAAACCCTCGCTCCCCTCATCCTTCCCGCCTCAGCCTGCGCCTACTGCCAGGGACCGCTGGACACCATCGGCTGCGCGGTGGACCACATCATCCCACTGTCACGGAGCGGCACCCACAAGCTGGGCATCCGCGCCACAGGCGACCTGCTCCCCGGTGAGTTCCAGACCTAGCTCACGGGAATTGCCCACCGTTTCCCCCCGACCTGGACCCCTCGCAGAGACCCGGAGGCCCCTTCCTGGCCTTCCTGTGAGGCCGCCGAACTGACCCCGCGTTCAGGTGTCCAGGTCAGCTTTCCTTGCCGGGGTCAGGAAGCGGATGGCTCCTGGCAGGATGCGAGCGGTAAAGGGCGTGGTTTCCACGTGCAGCTCGCCGTCGTACTGGAGGGGAAAGGGGTCGTCGGCGTCCACAGTGACGGTGCGGGCCTCCAGCGTTTCAAGGTTTCCGCTGAAGAGAGGATCGCCCAGATTCAGCTTGGCGCGCACCGAGTCGATCAGGTTGGGCACCAGCCGCAGCAGGTTCCCGGCCTTGAGCAGCACCACCGTGAAGCGGCCGTCCGAGGGGCTGATGTCGCTGGTGATGGGCAGGCGGTAGTTCGCCATGCCGAAGTTGGCGACCATCACGCCGATGCCCTCGAAGCTGCGCTTCTGCCCGTCAATTTCGAGGTGAAAGGTGGTCTTCTTAGGACTGATCTGCTTCATGGCGCTCATCACGTAGGCCATCGCCCCGAAGCGTTCCTTCAGCTCCTCCGAGTCACGGATCATGGCGGCGTCGGCCCCGGCTCCCGCCAGCATGGCAAAGCCGTTCTTCTCGCCCTGCACCTCCACCTCGCCCAGGTCCACCCGGACGGCGTGCCCACCCGCCACGATGGCCGCGAGTTCGGCGGGGTCTTTGGGCAGGTCGAGGTTCTGCGCGATCAGGTTGGCGGTGCCCGCCGGGTAGGCCAGCAGCGGCACGTTCTGGTAGCGGGCCGCGTAGGCCAGGCTGCTCACCGTGCCGTCACCGCCCGCGCCCACCAGGGCGTCGAAGCTTTTCAGGTCGCTGACGTACCCCGCCATCTCCGTGTCGGGCTGAAGCTCGCGTTCGGTCACGTCCGCGCCCGCCTCTCGCAGAAAACGCAGGAAGTCGGGGAGGCCACTGTCACCATGTCCGCTTTTGGGGTTGAAGACGATCAGAACGCGCTTGCCCTGGAGGCGCGGGTCGGGGGTGGTGGGGGGGGGAGTTTGACCCGTCATGTCGCGCTTATTAGACTGCCCCCACGGAGGCTGCTGCTATGGTGCGTTTCTTCTTTGCTTCTTTACTGTTCGTGGGTGTTCTGGCATCCTGTGCCCCCCGGCAACAGGCTGTGGCGGGCGTCACCGTCACGCCCGTGCTGATCAAGCTCTCGGAACCCGCGGCACGGGGCGGTACCCTGACCATCCAGGGCCGGTATCTGGGTGGCCCGTCCACCGGCAAGGTGCGGCTGGGCACGGACATGACCGGCGCGGGCGGGTACGTGTTCCCGGCCAGCGCCGTGCAGTCGTGGACCGACAGCCAGATTGTCCTGACCGTCCCAGCCGACGCGCCGGTCGGCGGCTCGTGGCTGTTCGTGGAGGTGGGCGGGATGCGGTCCACCGGTCTGCCCTACAGCGTGCGGCAGTAGGTGTTCATGAGAGAGGGCGGCCCAGACTAGCGGGCCGCCCTCTCCCCTGTCCTGGGGTTCCTCAGCCCACGACCTGGGCGTTCTTGCCTACCCCCGGCGCGGGGGGCAGCGTCCGCACCAGCTTGCGGTTGGTAAACTCGAAGATGCCGAGGCGGTCGAGTTCGCGCCCGAAGCCCGAGCGCTTCACGCCGCCGAAGGGCAGGTTCGGCTGTGACGAGGTGGGGTGGTTGATCCACACCATGCCGCTGTCGAGCTGGTCGGCCACCGCGCGCGCCCGCGCCAGGTCGCTGCAAAACACCGCGCCCCCCAGGCCGTAGCTCGACGAGTTGGCGAGGGCCACGGCTTCCTCGTCGCTCGACACCCGGTAGACCACCGCGGCCGGGCCGAACAGTTCCTCCGAGTAGGCGCGCATCCCCGGCTTCACGTCCGTCAGGATGGTGGCGTCCACGAAGGCCCCGGGGAGGTCGGGGCGGCTGCCCCCCGTCACCACCGTCGCCCCCTGGTCGACCGCGTCCTGCACCTGAGCCAGCAGGTCCTGCGCCGCCCGCTCGGAGGAAAGCGGCCCCAGACGGGTCGCGGGGTCGGCGGGGTCGCCCGGCTTCAGGCCCGCGAAGCCCTGGGCCAGCCCAGCCACGAAGCTGTCGTACAGCTCGTCCAGCACGATGAAGCGCTTGGCCGCCACGCAGCTCTGGCCGGTGTTCGCCATCCGGCCGACCACGGCGGCCTTGATGGTCTGGGCGAGGTCCGGCGCGTCCAGCACGATGAAGGGGTCGCTGCCGCCCAGTTCCAGCACGCAGCGCTTGAGATGCCGCCCGGCGAGTTCGGCCACGCTGGCCCCAGCACGCTCGCTGCCCGTCAGCGACACGCCCTGCACGGCGGGGTGGGCGATGACCTGCTCGACATCGCGGATCTGGAGGAAGACGTTGGTGTAGACGCCCTCCGGGGTGCCCGCGTCACGGAAGAGCTGCTCTAGCGCCAGGGCCGACTGCGGGCAGATTTCCGCGTGCTTGAGCAGGATGGTGTTGCCGACCACCAGGTACGGCGCGGCGAAGCGGGCCACCTGGTAGAGCGGGAAGTTCCACGGCTCGATGCCCAGCAGCACGCCCAGCGGTTCGTTGACGATGGCCGCCTCGCCGCCCTCGACCTGGAGGGGCTGCGGGCGCAGGAACTCCGGCCCCTTCTCGCCGTAGTACTTCAGGATGCTGGCGGCCAGCTCGACCTCGAAGCCGCTTTCGCGGATCAGCTTGCCCATCTCCAGCGTGATCAGGTGGGCCAACTCGTCCTTGCGTTCCAGCATCAGTTCGCCGGCCCGGCGGACGATGGCGGCGCGTTCCTCGACGGGGCGCTGCCGCCACTCTCCGAAGGCCTGGTGGGCGCGCTCGATCACGGCGGGCACCTCGGCGCTGTCCAGGAAGGGAAACTCGCGCACCGTCTCGCCCGTGTAGGGGTTGACGGTGGCAAAGGGGCGGTGGGCCGAGTCGCTGGCGGTCTTGTCGGGGTGGAGGGGGTCAGGAGTCACGGTCCGATTCTCCCCCCCGCTGGCGGGGCCGGATGAGGACGGCGGGGGCTTGTGTTTAACCCTCGCCCCCCCGGCTGCTACACTTCCCAGGTTATGGCGTTACAACGCCCCAAGGGCACCCAGGACCACCTGCCGGACGGCAGCCCCAAGCTTTCCCGTGACGTGCAGGCGTCGGCCTTCCGCCACGTGCAGAATACGGCGCAGCGCGTGCTGGAGCGGGCGGGCGCGCAGTTCATCAATACGCCGCTGTTCGAGGAGGCCGAACTCGTCAAGCGCGGTGTGGGCGGCAGCACCGACATCGTCCGCAAGGAGATGTTCACGGTCTACTACTTCGGGGACCACGGCGGCTACGTGCTGCGGCCGGAGGGCACGGCCAGCATCGTGCGCGCGTACCTCCAGAACGGCCTCAAGCAGCTCCCGGCCCCCCTCAAGCTGTGGACCCACGGCCCGATGTTCCGCGCGGAGAACGTGCAGAAGCTGCGGCTGCGGCAGTTTCACCAGGTGGATTACGAGGTGCTGGGGTCCGAAGGCCCCCTGGTGGACGCCGAGGCCATCTGGCTGATGTGGGAGGTCGTGCGTGAACTGGGCTTGACCGGCGTGCGGGTGAAGCTCGGCTCCATCGGCGACCCTGAGGACCGCGAGGCCTACAACGCCTACTTGCGCGAGCTGTTCACGCCGCAGCTGGAGCGGCTGTCGGGGGACAGCCAGGACCGCCTGACCCGCAACCCCATGCGGATTCTGGATTCCAAGAGCGCCGAGGATCAGGCTCTTATCCGCGAGCTGGACGTGCGGCCGATGCTGGACTTCCTGGGCGAGGAGGCGCGCGCTCATTTCGAGGCGGTGCAGCGGTATCTGAGCGTCTGGGACGTGCCCTTCGACGTGGACCCCGGCATCGTGCGCGGGCTGGACTACTACCGCCGCACCGCGTGGGAGCTGCACCACGAGGGCATCGGTGCGAAGTCCGCCCTGGGGGGCGGGGGCCGGTACGACGGTCTGGCCGAGCAGCTCGGCGGCGCGGCGGTGCCCGGCATCGGCTGGGCGTTCGGCATCGAGCGGGTCCTGGGGGCGCTGGAGGCGGAGGGCGCGGCCTTTCCCGAAACGGGCGGCCCGCTGCTGTTCCTGGCGGCGATGGACGAGGAGAACGTGGGACTGGCGGCGCGGGTGGCCCTCCAGGGTCGCCGGGTGGCCCGGGTCGAGTTTGCCTACCGGGCGCTGAAGCCCGGCAACGCCTTCAAGGAAGCCGACCGCCGCCGCGCCCGCCTCGCCGCCATCATCGGCAGCGATGAGGCCGCGCGAGGCGTGCTGAACGTCAAGGACCTCGCGTCGGGCGAGCAGCGGGAAGTGCCCTTCGCGGAGCTGAACACCTTCCTGGCCGAACAGGTCTGAACATCCCACCGTCTTCACCACAACGGAGTCCCCATGAAACGCACCTCCTACATCGGACAACTGAATGAGCAAAACGCCCGGCAGACCGTCATTCTCCAGGGCTGGGTCAGCCGCCGCCGCGACCTTGGCGGGCTTATTTTCATTGAGCTGCGCGACCGCACGGGCACCGTGCAGGTGCAGGTGGAACCGGATTCCCCCGCCTTCCGTGACGCCGACACTGTGCGCGCCGAGTACGTGCTGGAGGTGGAGGGCCGCTTCCAGCCCCGCCCGGAGGGTCAGCGCAAGGGCGGTTTGAGCGACTACGAGGTCATCGCCTCGCGCGTGACGGTCCTCAACGCGGCCAAAACCCCGCCCTTCGAGCTGGAAAAGGGCGAGCAGGTCGCCGAGGACATCCGCCTGAAGTACCGCTATCTCGACCTGCGCCGCCCGGAGATGCAGCGGCACCTGATGCTGCGTTCGAAGGCGATGGCCGCCGCGACCGCCTTCCTGGATGCCGAGGGCTTCGTGCAGGTGGAGACGCCGATGCTCACGCGCTCGACGCCAGAGGGGGCACGCGACTTTCTGGTGCCCTCCCGGCTGAACACGGGCGAGTTCTACGCGCTGCCGCAGTCACCGCAACTGTTCAAGCAACTGCTGATGATTGCGGGGCTGGACCGCTACTACCAGTTCGCCCGCTGCTTCCGCGACGAGGACCTGCGCGCCGACCGCCAGCCCGACTTCACGCAGCTCGACATGGAGCTGAGCTTCGTGACCCAGGAGGACGTGCTGGACGTGCAGGAACGGCTGATGGCCGCCGTCTTCCGCGACGTGCTGGGCGTGGAGCTGCCTCTCCCCTTCCCCCGCCTGAGCTACCACGAG
This sequence comes from Deinococcus carri, assembly GCF_039545055.1. Lineage (NCBI taxonomy): Bacteria > Thermotogati > Deinococcota > Deinococci > Deinococcales > Deinococcaceae > Deinococcus > Deinococcus carri. The sequence continues at coordinate 905,951 of NZ_BAABRP010000001.1, read as the reverse complement.
GCGATGGACCGCTACGGCTCCGACAAACCGGACCTGCGTTTTGGTCTGGAGTTCGTGGACGTGACCGACCTGTTCCGGGGGGGCGAGTTCAAGGCCTTTGCGGACGCCGAAACCGTGAAGGTGCTGGCGGCCCCCGAGCTGACCCGCAAGCAGATTGACGAGCTGGAGCGCGTGGCGAAGCAGAACGGCGCGAAGGGGCTGGCGTGGCTCAAGCGCGACGCCCATGCCGATGAACACGGTGGCTTCACGGGCGGCATCAGCAAGTTCGTGGGCGACCAGGCGACGGCGCTGCTGGAGCGCACCGGGGTGGAGCCGGGTGGCACGCTGCTCTTCGCAGCGGGCGAGTGGAAGAAGGCGGTGACGGCGCTGGGGGCAGTGCGTCTCGCCCTGCGCGACCTGTTCGACCTGGCCGCCGCCGGGCCGCAGTTCCATGTCTCCTGGGTGGTGGACTTCCCGCAACTGGAGTTCGACGAGGACTCCGGCACCTGGACCTACATGCACCACCCCTTCACGGCCCCGCACCCCGAGGACATCCCGCTGTTCGGGACCGGGCGGCAGGGCGAGATTCGCGCGCAGGCCTACGACCTGGTGCTGAACGGCTTCGAGGTGGGCGGCGGCTCCATCCGTATCCACGACCCGCGGGTGCAGGCGCAGATGTTCGGGGCCATCGGCTTCAGCGAGGAACAGGCCCGCGAGAAGTTCGGCTTCTTCCTGGACGCTCTGGAATACGGCACGCCCCCCCACGGCGGCATCGCCTGGGGCTTCGACCGCCTGGTGATGGTGATGGCGGGGGCCTCCAGCATCCGCGAGGTCATCGCCTTCCCCAAGAACAACCGCGGCGTGGACCTGATGGCCCAGGCCCCCTCCCCTGTCGAGGACGCCCAGTTGGCGGAAGTGGGGATTGAGGTCAGGTCGCAGGAGTGAGAAGGAGGGGGTGCAGGCCCCCTTTTCTGTTATGGTTCTAAGTGAATATTTTCACGATAAATTTGGTCGTGATTTTTTTGTTTCCTGGCTCTAAAGCATTCCCTCAAGATGCCCTCCGTCCGCCACACGCACCGCCACCCACCCATCCGGCTCCCACACCAGTTCCGTCACTGCCGTATTGCCATGCTGATAACGGCTGGTCTGCCAGGCCTCCGCCAGGTCCGTCCCCAGCAAAAAGGGCAGAACCGAGGAGAGCGCACCCCCATGCGAGACGACGAGGGGCGTGCCCTCTTCTTCCAGCACGCCCTCCAGGGCCGCTTGAAAGCGCCGGGCGACCCCTTGCAGGCTCTCGCCGCCGGGGAAACCGAGGGTGCCGTCCTCGTGGAGCCACTCGTGGTGGTGGGTTTGCAGGTGACTATAGGGACGGCCGACCCAGCTCCCGGTGTGGAACTCCTGCACGCCGACCAGCACGGTGACGGGCACGCCGAGAGCGTCCGCGATGGCCTGCGCCGTCTGCCGGGCGCGGCGGTAGGGGCTGGCGTAGACACGGGGGGCGGGCAGGTTCAGGGCGGCGAGGTGGGCCGCGACCGCCTGCGCCTGCCTCTCCCCCAGGGGGTCGAGGGGGTCGTCATGGCCCGCGCCGAGGGTCTGGGCGACGTTGCTGGCAGTACGGGCGTGGCGGATGAGAAAGAGGCGGCGGGCGGGCATGGGGGCAGGCTAGCGCGGTGAGCCTTCTTCCGGTGCGGGGTGGCGGGCTGGCCTATGCTGAGCCGTGCATTTCGACGACCTGCCCGTGCTGCCCGCCTCGCCCGGCGTGTACCTCTTCCGCAAGGGAGGGACGCCCATCTATATCGGCAAGGCGGTGAATCTGCGCTCGCGGGTGGCGCAGCACTTCAAGGCGGGGGGCAAGAGCGGCAAGTTCACGGCGCTGGCGGACCAACTGGAGTTCATCACCGCCCGCAACGAGGTCGAGGCGCTGGTGCTGGAGGCCAACCTCATCAAGCAGCACCGCCCGCACTACAACGTGCTGCTCAAGGACGACAAGCACTACCCGTTCCTGAAGCTGACAAATGAGGCCTTTCCGATGCTGGTGGTCACGCGGCGGGTGCTGAAGGACGGGGCGAGCTACTACGGGCCGTACCCGGACGCCTCGGCGGTGCGGCGGGTCAAGCACCTGATCGACACGATGTTCCCGCTGCGGAAGAACTCGGGGCTGCCCCTCCAGAAAAAGCCCCGGCCCTGCCTGAACTACCACATGGGCCGCTGCCTGGGGCCGTGTATCGACGCGGCGGACCCGCAGGCCTACGCGCGCACGGTGGAGGACGTGAAGGCGCTGCTGGAGGGTCGCGCCGCGCCCGTCATCGCCAGGCTGAAGGAGGACATGAAGGCGGCCGCGAAGGCGCAGGACTTCGAGCAGGCCGCCCGCGTGCGTGACCGGGTGCAGGCGGTGGAAAAGCTCTTCGGCACCGAGCAGCACGCCTACGTCAGCGAGGAGACGGACCTGGATTTCCTGGGCGTGGCGCAGGCGGGCGAGTACGCGATGGTGCAACTGTTCCGGCTGCGCGGCGGGCGGGTGGTGGGGCGCGACAAGCGGTTCCTGACGGACACGGAGGGCGGCGGCGACGTGGGCGAGGTGCTGGGGGCCTTTGTGCAGGACTACTACACGCAGGCCACGCACGTGCCGCCCCTGATCCTGCTGCCCGCCGACTTCGAGGACGCGCCGGTGTGGAGTGCTTTTCTCAGCGAAAAGGCCGGGCGCAAGGTCGAGATGCGCTCGCCCCGGCGCGGCGACAAGGTGGACCTGGTGGAGATGGCGCAGCGCAACGCGCAGGCGGGACTGGAATCCGAACTGGCGCTGCTGGAACGGCGCGGCGACCATCCCGGCCTGGACGCGCTGCGCGAGGTGCTGGCGCTGCCCGAGCGGCCCTGGCGCATCGAGGGCTATGACAACTCCAACCTCTTCGGCACCAACATCGTCTCGGGCATGGTGGTGTTCGAGGGCGGCCGCGCCCGGCGGGGCGAGCACCGCCGCTTCAAGGTGCGGGGGCTGGACCACCCCGACGACTACACGGCGATGAAACAGACGATTGTGCGCCGCTTTACCGGCACGCTGGCCGACAAGCTGCCGCTGCCGGACCTGATCCTGATCGACGGCGGGCGCGGGCAGGTGAACGCCGCGCTGGACGCCCTGCAGGAGGCGGGGGTGCGGGTGCCGGTGGTGGGCCTCGCCAAACGCGAGGAACGCATCATCCTGCCGGGGCGCTACGGGGCGCAGTGGTGGCTGGAGGGGGGCAGCGAGGTGGGCGTGGACCGGGAACTGCTGCTGCCGCACTCGCACCCGGCCCTGCGCGTGCTGATCGGCGTGCGCGACGAGGTGCACCACTACGCGGTGAGCTACCACCGCAAGCTGCGCGGGCAGGACATGCTCCGCAGCGTGTTCGACGACCTGCCGGGCATCGGCCAGAAGCGCCGGGACGCGCTGCTGGAGCAGTTCACCAGCCTGGAGGACCTGGCCGCCGCCCCCGTCGAGCAGATCGCGCGGGTGCCGGGCATGAACCTGAAAGCGGCGCAGAGCGTGAAGGCCTACCTGACAGAACGGCTGGTGCAGCGGCAGGCGAACAGCACGCCGGTGTAGCGCCCAGGAGTGCTGGCGGCTGGAAGCTGGCCGCCCACCAAAAGGGCCGCCCCCTCGTCAGCGGAGGGGGCGGTGGGCGGGACGGGTGCGGCGGGTCATGCGGGGCGGACGCGGGGGCGCAGGGTCAGCGCGCTCAGGAAGGCGGCCAGGCGGGACGCGGGGCGTTCCTGGCGGGCGGCGCGGGCGTCGCGGTTCCGCTGGGCCTCGGCGCGGAGGGCTTCGGCGCGGCTGCAGTTGAGGTCGGGATAGAGGTGCATCCGGGGTTCCTTTCTGCCGGGGGAAGGTCCCTTTCCGGCTGCCCCTATGGTGCGCCGGGGGACCCCGCGGGGGCATCCGCCGGCCAGCGCAGGCCCGATGCGCCGGATGGCGGAGGGCGGGGCAGGCATTTCTGAACGTTTTCCGTAAGGCGTCCGGCCCCGGTCCCCCTACAGTGGGGGGATGCGCCGCGACCTGCCCGACCTGCTGGCGCGGCACTGGACGCAACTGGCACTGCTGCTGCTGGGCGTGCTGGTGCCGCTGCTGTTTCTGGCCGACCTCACCGAGGACGTGTTCCGGGACGGCGGCTTTGCCTGGGACCGCACCGTGCTGGCGTGGTACGCCGCGCACCGCACGCCGGGCCTGACGGCGGCAGCGGAAACGCTCGCGCGGCTGGGGGGCGTGCAGGTGCTGCCGGTCGTGACGACGGCCATCGTGCTGGCCCTGGCGCGGGTGGGGGCGCGGGCGCACGCCTGGTTTCTGACCTGGGCGCTGGCGGGCGCGACGCTGCTGAACGTGCTGGCGAAGCTGCTGTTCCAGCGGCCCCGGCCCACCGACCTCGGCGCGGTGCTGGTCGAGCAGGGCTTCTCGTTTCCCAGCGGGCACGCAATGGCGAATATGGCGTTCGGTTTCGCGCTGGTGCTGGTGTTCTGGCACACCCGCGCGCGCTGGTTGGCGGTGGTGCTGGGCCTGGGCTGGGCGCTGGCGGTGGGAGCCAGCCGCAACTACCTGGGCGTGCATTACCCCACCGACGTGCTGGCGGGGTTCGCCGCCTCCATCGCCTGGGTCGCCGGGCTGTACCTGATTCTGGCGCGGCGCTGGCCGGGACTGCGGTCGGCCCCGGCGCGGGAAGGGCGGCGGGGACAGGGATAAGGGCAGGCGGGTCACCTCTCCAGAAGGTGACCCGCCTGCCTGAAGCCTGGCCTCAGTCGCCGGGCGTGACGATGAGGGTCGTGTCTTCCCCGGCCCCCCCCACCAGCTCCTGCACCTCGGGAAAGGTGCTGGGCATGGGGGGAGCGAGGCGGGGTTCCTCGCCCATGGGCTGGAGGTGCTTGACGCCGAACTCGCCGCGCCCGTCCAGGCTCGGCCCACTCGTCCAGCGCCCGGCCGGGGCGGGCGTCCCGTCGGCCGAGGTGGTGAGGAAGGTGTAGGCAAACTCGCGCGTCTCGTGGTCCTCGTCGTGGGGGAAGGAATTGGGGATGGGGAGGACGCCCGGATGCCCGCCGAGTTCCTCGATGACGGCCAGCCACTGCTGCTGGTGCATCGCGTCACGGGAAATCAGGAAGCGCAGCATTTCCTTCATGCCGGGGTCGTCGGTCATGCTGAACAGGCGCGAGAGGGCCACCTGGTTGAGCATCTCGCCCTCGGCGTTGGCGTACAGGTCCGCGGCGAGGTTGCCCGTGGACACCACCCAGGAGCCGTCGAAGGGGTTGCCCTCACTGTCGGCGGCCAGGGCACCCATGCCGCCAGAGAGGTAGGCGCGGGGATTCATTCCGCCCATCACGGCGGCCACCATCGGATTGTGCCGGGCGGCCTCCATCTGCACCGCCTCCGGCGAGCCTTCCAGGTTCAGGGCAATGGCGGTCGCCAGCATCTCGATGTGGCCGAGGTCCTCGGTGGCGGTGTGCAGGCGCAGGTCGCGGTATTTCTCGGGGCCGCGCGAGTTCCAGGCCTGGAAGAGGTACTGGAACACCACCCGGATTTCCCCCTCGTACCCGCCCAGGGCCTGTTGCAGCATTTTGGCGAAGAGGGGGTCGGGGGTCTCCACCCGGACGGGAAACATCAGCCTCTTGTCATGGAAGTACAAGGTTCACCCCTCAACGCTCTTCGCGGTCGTTGCCGCCGCGCAGTTCCTCGGCGACGTTCTTGAGGCTGTCCTTGATGCGGGTGGCGATGCCTTCCGAGCTGGTGCTGCTGGCGTCGGCCCCACGCCCGCTGGTGTATCCGGCCTGGGCCACCCGCTGCTGGCCGCCTTCCAGCTCCTGCACCTCGGGAAAGGTGCTGGGCATGGGGGGCGCGAGCTGGGGTTCCTCGCCCATGGGCTGGAGGTGCTTGACGTTGAACTCGCCACGCCCGTCCAGGCTCGGCCCACTCGTCCAGCGACCCTGGGGGGGCGGGGAGCCGTCCGCGTTGGTGGTGAAGAAGGTGTAGGCGAACTCGCGCGTCTCGTGTTCCTCGTCGTGGGGGAAGGAGTTGGGGATGGGCAGCACGCCGGGGTAGCCGCCGAGTTCCTCGATGACGGCCAACCACTGCTGCTGGTGCATCACGTCGCGGGAGATCAGGAAGCGCAGCATTTCCTTCATGCCGGGGTCGTCGGTCATGTCGTACAGGCGGCAGGCCAGCACCAGGCCGGACGACTCGGCGTTCACGTTCGAGTACATGTTGGCGGCGATGTTGCCACTGGCGACCACCCAGGAGCCGTTGAAGGGGTTGCCCTCGCTGTCGGCAGCCAGCGCGCCCATGCCGCCCGAGAGGTAGGCGCGCGGACTCATCCCGCCCATCACGGCGGCGACCATCGGGTTTTGCCGGGCGGCCTCCTCCTTGACCACGTCGGGCGAGCCTTCGAGGTTCAGGGCGATGGCGGTGGCGTACATCTCGACGTGGCCGATTTCCTCGGTGCCGGTGTGCAGCAGCATGTCGCGGTACTTGCTGGGGCCGCGCGAGTTCCAGGCCTGGAAGAGGTACTGGAGCATCACGCGCATCTCGCCCTCGATGCCGCCCAGCGCCTGCTGGAGCATCTTGGCGAAGAGGGGGTTGGGCTTCTCCACCCGGACGGGGTACTGCGTCTGCTTGTCGAAGTAGAACATGCGGCCTCCTTGGCGTGGGGCGGAAAACGGGAATGGGACGGCGGAAAACCGCCGCTCCCGGATTCTGGCCGCAGCTCTGACGCTGGCCTGCCCGGTCGGATGAAGGTGGCCCGGCAAGAGTTGACCGGGTTTCCTAACTCCGGTGAAGGAGCCTTCACCCGGCCGGGACAGGCAGATGCTCTAGGCTGGGGGGATGGGAGCGGGTCAGCCGGAGCGGGTCGGGGTGCGGGCGCTGCGGCGCGGGGATTTCGGGGAGGTGGCGCGGGTCGCGTATGCCACCGGATTTTTCGGGGAGACAGCGGCCGGCTATTTCCCCGACCGGGGGCTGTTCGCGGACCTGTGGGTGCGGCCGTACTTCGTGGGGGAGCCGTTCGGGTTCGCCGCCGAGCGGGAGGGGCAGGTTCTGGGGTACATCATCGGCACGCCGGACGGGGGCGAGTACCGCCGGGCCTTTGCGCGGGTGCTGCTGGGGGTGCTGGGCCGGGCGGTGCGGGGGCGCTATCCACAGCTGGGCGGGTCGCTGCCCTACCTGCTGCGGCTGGGGCGCTTTGTCAGCCCGCACGCCCCGGAGCGCCTCTTTCCGGCGCACCTGCACCTGAATCTGCTCCCCGAAAGCCGGGGGCTGGGGCTGGGCGGGGCGCTGCTGGACGCCTACCTGGCAGCCCTGCGGGCGCGCGGCGTGCGGGGCCTGCAACTGTCCACCACCGCCGAGAACCGCGCCGCCGTCGCGCTGTACGAGAAGCGCGGGCTGCGGGTGTGGGAGGCGCGGGAAAGCCGGCTGTGGCAGCCGTGGCTGGGGCGGCCCACGACGCATCTGGTGATGGTGCGGAGGTTGGATTAGGGCGGGGCGCAGTGGAGTGGACGCCTGAGATATGCGGCAACGCAACGGAGCGCCGCCCTAGTGGCTTCCGGCCTCCGCAGGCACCGCGCGGGGCACCGTCTGCGGCGACAGGAGTTCGTTCTCGCGCACGAAGGCGGCCAGAAAGCGGCTCATCACGTCCATCTGGGAGCGGTGCTCGCGCAGGGCGCGGAGCTTGGCGTCCTCCTGTTCGGGGGTGAGGTCCACGCGCTCCCAGGCCAGGCGGCGGCCACGCGGCGCAATCAGCAGCGGGAAATGCTCGTGCAGGCCCTTGGGCAGGGGGTATTCCAGGCCGCCGTGGACAATCCAGAAGCGCTCGCGGCCCACCTCGCCCCGCGTCGCCAGCAGCCGGGTGACGAAGTAGCTCGCGGCGCGGTGGTCGGGGTGGGCGTCCTGCACGCTGGGGGCCAGCACCACGTCGGGGCGCACGGTGTCCAGCACCCGCCCCAGGTCCCGCTCGACGTTCTGGCCGGTGTAGGGGGCACCCGGCGTGAGCGCCTGCGGGTACGGCACGTGGGTGGCGCGGGTGTAGCGCGACTGGAAGGGCTGGGCGTAGTTCTCCAGAAAGAGGTGCAGCAGGCCGCCGTCGGGGTAGCCCAGGAAGATCAGGTGGTCCTGCGGCACCTTCAGCACCCCCATCGCGCGCCTCGCCTCCCCGATGCGGCGCGTGCCCAGACCGGCGAGCTGCTGGCCGCTGGGCCGGGGCGCGCGGCTCAGCAGCACCGCGTCGAGTTCGAAGCCGTCCCCGCTGGTGAGCCACACCACCCATACCTGCGCCCCCGCCGCCCGCGCCTGCTGGATGCTGCCCGCGCAGCACAGCGTCTCGTCGTCGGGGTGCGGCGAGACGACCAGGACGCGCTGCCCGGCGTGGTAGGGCGGGGCCGGGGGCAGGCTGTCCACCACCGCCGCCGCCCGCGGGTAAAAGAGCCGCAGCGCCCCCGTGGTGTTGATGACAAAGGCCGCGGCCAGCAGCAGCGCGGCGACCAGCACCGCGACGCGGAAGCGGCGGGGTCGGGAGCGGACCGGAAACCGGTTCAACGGCCCGTCAGTCGGCGGCCGCGGCCGGTTCGCCCAGGTGGAAGGCGGCGTGGACGGCGCGGGTGGCACTCTCGACCTGCGCGTCCTCGATGGCGACGCTGATGTTCAGCTCGCTGGACCCCTGGCTGATCATCAGGATGTTCACGTCGTCCTGCGCGAGGGCACCGAAGAGCCGGGCCGCCACCCCCTTCTGCCCGCGCATCCCGGCCCCCACGATGGCGAGGACCGCCACGCCGGGCTGCTCCTCGATGTTCAGCTCACCCGTCACGGTGCGGCGCAGGGCGGCCAGGGTGCGGCCCGCGTCGGCGCTCTGCACGGCCAGCGAGACGTTGCTCATGGAGCTGCTCTGGGACACCATCAGCAGGGTGATGTTCTCGCGGGCGATGGCGTCGAAGAGGCTGGCGACCACCTCGGGCACGCCCAGCACGCCCGCGCCGGTCACGTTGATCAGGCTCACGCGGCGGATGGCGGTCACGGCCTTGACCGGGTGCCCGACCTCGTTGTGGGCGGCCTCCTGCACCAGCGTGCCGGGAAAGTCGGGGTCGGCGGCGCTCTTGACGCGCAGCGGGATGCCGCTTTCGCGCAGGGGCGTGACGGCCAGGGGGTGCAGCACCTTCGCGCCGAAGTACGCGAGTTCCATCACCTCGCCGTAGCTCAGGACCTCGATGTTGCGGGCGTCCTTCACCACGCGGGGGTCGGCGCTCATCACGCCGTCCACGTCCTTCCAGGCCCAGACCTCGTCGGCTCCGAGCGCCTTGCCGATGATGGTGGCCGAGAAGTCGGTGCCGCCGCGGCCCAGGGTGGTGAGTGCGCCCTCCTCCGTCTCGCCCATGAAGCCCGCGACGACCGGCGTCACGCCCGCCCCCAGCAGGCCGCCCAGGCGGTCGCGGATGCGCTCGTAGGTGCCGGGCAGGGGCCGCGCGTTGCCGAAGTGCGCGTCAGTGGTGATGCCCGCCTGCCCGCCGGTGAGGTGATGGGCGCGCAGACCCTGGCCCTCCAGCGCCAGGGTCATCAGCGGGGCGCTGAGGCGCTCGCCGAAGGCCACGATCAGGTCGCGCGAACGGGGGGTGAGTTCGCGCAGCAGGTAGACGCCGTAGATGGCCTGCCGCAGCGTCTCGTGCAGCTCGCGGATCTCGCGCACCGTTTCACTGTCGGGGGCCGCGCCGAGGTCCTGGGCCGCCGTGAAGTGCCGGGTGCGCATCGCCGCGATCTCGTCGTTGGCCGCCGCGATGTCGCCGCTCTGGGCGGCGTCGGCCAGGCGCAGCAGCTGGTTGGTCACACCCGCCATCGCGGAGACCACCACGACCACCTTCACACCCGCGCCGATACTGCGTGCCGCGAGGCCCGCGCTGTGGCGGATGGCCTGGGCGTCCTGCATGTTGGTGCCGCCGAACTTCATCACGAGAAGCGAATACGCCATGCGCCACAGTATGCCGCCCGCCCCGGCGTGGGGGCGGGCGGGCGTCTGGGCAGGGGAACTTCAGCGGCGCTCGGGGTGGGCGGCCACGTGCCCGGCATGGCTGGGCGGCGGCAGGGTCGTCAGGCCCGCGGTCACGCCCAGCACCCCCAGCAGCAGGGCCGCCTCCAGGCCCAGCCGGGGGCGGACCGGCTGCCCCCGCGCGAAGGCCCGCCGGACGGCCACCGCCGCCAGCAGCGCCAGCGCGGCCAGCGCCAGCTTCAGGAGCAGCGCGCGCCCGTAGCCGCTGTCCGGCAGGGCAAGCAGGGGGCCGGCGTGCGTCCACGTCAGCCACAGGCCCGACAGCCCCAGCACCCCGACGCAGGTCAGGGCGAGCGGCGTGAAGCGCCGGGCCAGGGCGGGGTCCGGGACGGGATGGGTCCGCAGGGCCAGCACGCCGCCCAGCCAGACGGCCATCGCGCCCGCGTGCAGGGCGGTCAGGAGGCGGGTCAGGAGGCCGTGCGTGCCGCCATGCCCACCCCCCGCCTCCCCCCACAACAGCGTGGCGGCGGCCAGGGCGGCCAGCAGGACCGGCCAGCCGGACAGCTCGGCGGCGAGCAGCAGGACCGCGCCCATCACGCGGGTCAGGGCCGCGCGGCCCGGTCCGGTGTCCGTCAGGTAGGCGAGGACGTCCCCCGGGGTCAGGAAGCCCAGGTCGGCCAGGGTTCCGCCCACCTCCAGGGCCGCGCCCAGGATCAGCAGCCCCAGGCCCACCCCCAGTCCGGCGGGCGAGGGCCGGGCCGGGGTCAGGGCGCGGCGGGCAAAGGTGCCGCCGACCAGCAGCAGCACGCCCAGAAAGGTCAGCAGCTTGGCCGCCGCCAGCGCGGGCAGCACCGCGGCCCTCAGCGCACCTGGAAGACGGAGTGCCCGCTGACCGGGTGCCCGTCTTCCGAGAGAATGCGCCACGCGATCAGGTAGCGGCCGGGCCGCAGGGGGGTCCGCAGGGGCAGGACCACGCGGGCGGCCTGGCCGGACAGGATGGGGGCCGTGTCCACCCGGCGCTCCCCGTCGTCGCGGCTGGCGAGGGCCTGGGCGGCCGCCTGCGCCGCCTCCATGCCGGGCGGCAGCGGCAGCACCTTGAGGGTCGCAAACCGGAGGTTGAGCGGCTCACCGAACGTCAGGACGACGCGGGTGGGCGCGGAGACACGGGCATTCGCGCCGGGCGTGACCGAGGTGACCTCGGTATGCGCCAGCGCGGTCCCCAGGGTCAGGGCGGTCAGGAGGGAAAGCAGAATGCGCATGGGAACTCCTACTTGACGGTCGTGCGGCTGGCGGGGGCCTGTTCCGCGTCGGTGTCGTCCCAGGCGACGACCGAGCCGTCCGCGTAGGTCTGGTACACCTTCCAGACCAGGGTGCCGGGCTGGTCTGGGTTGCGTGCCTGGAAGAAGAAGCGGGCGTACTCCTGGGGACCGACGCGGCCGCGCCAGACCACCTCGGTGACGAGGCCCGCGTCGTTCAGCCGGACGCTGCGGACAAAGCCGGGCGTGACCTGAAACCGGGTGAGTGTGACGCCTGCCGGAACCACCAGCCGGATCTGGGTGGTGCTGACGTTCTTCTCGGTGGGCACGTTCAGCCGGTACGTCTCGCTCTTGCCCGCGGCCGATTCGGTCAGGCCGCTCTCGGTGCGGACGGTGGCGTGGGCGGCCGCCACGGGGAGCAGCAGGGCCAGCAGCAGGGGAAGGGAACGTCGAATCATGGGGGTTCTCCTGGACAGGGTCATCCGGCAGGACGCGGCCGACCGTCCGGGAACGGGGGCGCGTCCTCCGGGCAGGGGTGGGGCAGAACTTCGGGCTGTCTGCGGCGGTTCCCGTTCAATTCCTGAACAGGAAGTCCGGGGCTTTTCCTTCTCCAGACGGACACCCGGGGGAGCTTCAGCCCCCGCCAGCGGCATCCGTCTCAACCCGGCCGCGGCGGCGCGCGGGCCTCGGGCAGCGGGAGCCGGGTGCGGGCCGCGCGGGGCAGCGGTGCCCGCTCCCGCACGGGCCGGAGGACGAGGCCCGCGAGAGATCCTTCCGGTGCGGGCGCGGTGGCAAAGGCCCCGGTCAGGCAGAACAGGCAGTGGGCGCGGTGGTCGGCGGCGTGGTCGGGCAGGGGGTGGGGGGCGGTGCCGTGCTGGTGCACCGGCATGGCCGGGGCGCAGCCGGCTTCCCCCAGCATGGCCCCCACCGGGAGCCGCAACGGGTAAGCGAAGGCGGCCAGGACCGTCAGCAGTGCCGCGAGCCGGCGCAGGCTGGGGGTCCGGGGCCAGAGTGACACGGCTCACTGTAGGGCGGGGCGGGGGGACGGGTGACCTGAAGGCCAGCCGCAGGCTGTCCCGCCGCCCGGGACGCCGCAACGCTGCGGCGTGGGTTACACTCGCTCATGCGTGGGGCGGCGGCTGCCCCACAGTTTCCCAGAGGCAGCACGAGGAGGACATATGAAGGTAGGCATCAACGGCTTCGGCCGCATCGGACGTCTGGTGTTCCGCATTCTGATCGAGCGCGGCGTGGACGTCGAGGCGATCAACGACCTGACCGACACCAAGACGCTGGCGACCCTGCTGAAGTACGACTCGACCGCGGGGCGCTTTAACGGCACGGTGGAGTACGACGAGAACAGCCTGACCGTCAACGGGCAACGCATCCGCGTGCTGGCCGAGCGCGACCCCGCCGCGCTGCCCTGGGGCGAGCTGGGCGTGGACCTGGTGATCGAGTCCACCGGCATCTTCACCGACCGCGAGGGGGCCAGCAAGCACCTGGCGGGCGGCGCGAAAAAGGTCATCATCACCGCGCCCGCCAAGAACGAGGACATCTCCATCGTGCTGGGCGTGAACGAGGAAGAGTACGACCCGGCCAAGCACAACATCATCAGCAACGCGAGCTGCACCACCAACAGCCTGGGCGCGCCGATGAAGGTGCTGGACGAGGCCTTCGGCATCGAAAAGGCCATCATGACCACCGTCCACTCCTACACCAACGACCAGCGCGTGCTGGACCTCCCGCACAAGGACCTGCGCCGCGCCCGCGCCGCCGCCGTGAACATCATCCCCACCTCCACGGGCGCGGCCAAGGCCGTCTCGCAGGTGTACCCCAAGCTCAAGGGCAAGTTCGACGGCACCTCGCTGCGCGTGCCCACCCCGGTCGGCTCGATCAGCGACGTGGTGGTGATCCTGGGCCGCGAAGTGACCGCCGACGAGGTCAACGCCGTCTTCCGCGAGGCTGCCGAGGGCAAACTCAAGGGCATCATCAAGTACACCGAGGACCCCATCGTGCTGGCCGACATCGTGGGCGACCCGCACTCGGCCATCATCGACGGCGACCTCACGATGGCGATGGGCAACCTGGTGAAGTTCTTCTCGTGGTACGACAACGAGTGGGGCTACAGCAACCGGATCGCGGATCTGGTGCAACTGGTACAGCAAAAAGGCTGATGGCCGGTGGCAGAAGGCAGATGGCTGAGAACCTCTGGCCTTCTGCCTTTCGCCTTCTGCCTTCTGCAAAGGGAGATTCATGCAAACCCTCGACCAACTGAACGTAGGCGGCCAGCGCGTGCTGGTGCGCGTGGATTACAACCTGCCGATCAAGGACGGCGCAGTGCAGGACGAGACGCGCGTGACGGCGAGCGTGCCGACGCTGCAAAAGCTGCTCGCGCAGGGGGCCTCGCTGGTACTGATGAGCCACCTGGGCCGCCCGAAAAACGGGCCGGAGGAGAAGTACAGCCTGCGCCCCGTGGCGGCGGTGCTCGAAAAGGCGCTGGGCCGCCCGGTGCGGTTTATCGGTTCGCTGCCCTCCAGCGAGGAGACACTGCGGGCGGTGGAATCCCTGAAGCCCGGCGAGGTGGCGCTGCTGGAAAATGTGCGCTTCGAGCCGGGCGAGGAGAAGAACGACCCGGAGCTGAGCCGCCAGCTGGCGCGGCTGGGTGACGCCTTCGTGCTGGACGCCTTTGGGAGCGCGCACCGGGCACATGCCTCGGTGAGCGGCGTGGCGGGGCTGCTGCCGCACGCGGCGGGCACGCTGCTCCAGACCGAGGTGGACGCCCTCTCGCGGCTGCTGGAGAACCCGGCGCGGCCCTACGTCGTCATCATCGGCGGGGCCAAGGTCAGCGACAAGATCAAGGTGATCGAGAACCTGCTGCCGGGGGTGGACCGGATGCTGATCGGCGGCGGGATGATGTTCACCTTCATCAAGGCGAAGGGCGGCCAGATCGGCGGCAGCCTGGTGGAGGAAGACCAGGTGGCCTATGCCGGGCAGTTGCTCGCGCAGTACGGCGACAAGCTGATGCTCCCCACCGACGCGGTGGCGGCGGATAAGTTCGCGGCGGATGCCCGGACGCAGGTGGTGCCCGCCGACCAGATTCCCGACGGCTGGATGGGCCTCGACATCGGCCCTGACACGCAGCGGGCCTACGCGGACGCCCTCAAGGGGGCGAAGACCGTCTTCTGGAACGGCCCGATGGGCGTGTTCGAGTTCCCGGCCTTCGCGGCGGGCACCAACGCGGTCGCGCAGGCCGTGGCGGACCTCGGCCAGGACGCCTATACCGTCGTCGGCGGCGGTGATTCGGTCAGCGCCATCAACAAGAGCGGCCAGGCCGACCGGGTCAGCCACATCAGCACCGGCGGCGGGGCCAGCCTGGAACTGCTCGAAGGCCAGCGGCTGCCGGGCGTCGAAGCGATGAAGTGAAGAGGCCGCCGGCGAACAGCTTCCAGCTTCCAGCCCGGAGACGCTTTTGCTCAGGCTTCTTCTGGCTGGAAGCTGGCGGCTGGCCGCTGGCCGCCCCGGAGGAACCATGACCAGATCCACTCCCCTCCTCGCCCTCAACTGGAAGATGAACAAGACCCCCTCGGAAGCCCGGGCGTGGGCGGCCGACCTCGCCTCAGCCCTGGTCCCCGGCCGCGCCGAGCTGGCCGTCCTGGCCCCGGCCATCGACCTCCCCGCGCTGGCCGAGGGCCTGCCCGCGGGGGTGGCCTACGGTGGACAGGACGTGTCGCAGCACGAGGCGGGCGCGTACACGGGTGAAATCAGCACGGCGATGCTGCGCGACCTGGGCGCGACCTATGTCATCGTGGGCCACAGCGAGCGCCGCGAGTACCACAGCGAGACGGACGCGGTGGTGGCCGCCAAGGCGCGGCAGGCCCAGGCGGGCGGCCTCACGCCCATCGTGTGCGTGGGCGAGCGGCTGGACGTGCGCGAGCGCGGCGAACACGTGAACTTCACGCTCGACCAGCTCCGTGCCAGCACCGACGGCGTGGGCGAGAACCTGATCGTCGCCTACGAACCCGTCTGGGCCATCGGCACGGGCCGCACGGCCACCGCCGACGACGCCGAGGAGATGGCCGCCGCCATCCGCCGGGCGCTGGCGGGGCTGTACACTGCCGACGCCGCAGGCTTCCGCATCCTGTACGGCGGCAGCGTGAAGCCCGACAACATCGCCAGTATCTGCGCCCGGCCCAATGTCAACGGTGCCCTGGTCGGCGGCGCGAGTCTGAAGGTGGCCGACGTGCTGGGCATGAACGACGCGCTGAGGTAAAGCCTCTTCCCTACTCTGGAAACGGGGTGGGGGCAGTGTTATGGATAGTGAAAGTATTCACGATAAAAGCTGTTCGTGAACTTTATGTTTCCTAGCCTTCCTCGATTCTGAACGCCGCTCGCCTCCGCCTATAATTCCGCTGTGACGGCGACAAGCACAAAGACGACCATTCGTGAACTGAAGGCGCATGTGGGGGAAACGGTCACCCTGGATGCGTGGTTGCAGGACAAGAGCGGCAAGGGCAAGATCCAGTTTCTGAAGCTGCGCGACGGCAGCGGCTTCGTGCAGGCGACGGTCTTCAAGGGCGACGTGGCGGGAGAGGTCTTCGAGGCCGCCAAGAGGCTCTCGCAGGAGCAGGCGGTGCGGGTCACGGGCGAGGTCCGCGCGGACGAGCGTGCGCCGGGCGGGGTCGAACTCGCCGTGCGGGACCTCTCCCCCTACGCGGAGAACCAGGCGGAGTATCCCATCACGCCCAAGGAACACGGCATCGAGTTCCTGCTCGACCACCGCCACGTCTGGCTGCGCCACCGCCGCCCCTGGGCGATTCTGCGGGTGCGCGACTGCGTGCAGCGCGCCATCGTGGATTTCTTCCACCAGGAGGGGTTCGTGCGTTTCGACGCGCCCTTCTTCACGCCCAACGCCGCCGAGGGCACCACCGAGCTGTTCGAGATCGACCTCTTCGGGGAGGACAAGGCGTATCTCTCGCAGACGGGGCAACTGCACGCCGAGGCGGGAGCGCTGGCCTTCGGCAAGGTCTACACCTTTGGGCCGACCTTCCGCGCCGAGAAGAGCAAGACGCGCCGGCACCTGCTGGAGTTCTGGATGGTGGAGCCGGAGGTCGCGCCCGCCACGCACACGGACAACATGGCCCTCCAGGAGCGCTTCGTGAGCTTCCTGGTGCGCCGCGCGCTGGAGGAATGCGGGACCGAGCTGGAGGTGCTGGGCCGCGACCTCTCGAAGCTGCGGCCCGCGGCTGAGGGCAACTTCCCGCGCGTCACGTACACCGAGGCGCTTGCTATCATCCGCACGCACATCGAGGCGGGCGACCTGCCGCCGAACGTGCAGGCCGACGTGGAGGCCGTCGAGTGGGGCGACGACCTGGGCGCACCGCACGAGACGATCCTGGGCTATCACTTCGACCGCCCGGTAATCGTCGAGAAGTATCCGGCGGCCATCAAGGCCTTTTACATGCAGCCCGACCCGCAAGACCCCCGCCTGGCCCTGTGCGACGACATGATCGCCCCCGAGGGCTACGGCGAGATCATTGGCGGCTCCGAGCGTATCCACGACTATGAGCTGCTCCGGTCACGCATCGAGCACGAGGAGCTGCCGCTTGCGGCTTTCGAGTGGTATCTCGACCTGCGCCGCTTCGGCAGCGTGCCGCACGCGGGCTTCGGCATGGGGCTGGAGCGGGCGGTGGCCTGGATCACCGGCATCGACCACATCCGCGAGGCGATTCCCTTTCCGCGCATGCTGACGCGCATGGTGCCCTGAGGGCCGGGCCGGGTCACTCCCGGCTTTTCTCTGGAAGCTCAAGTGAAAGTATTCACGATGAACCTAATTCGTGAAGTTTTTGTTCTTACCCCGGCAACCAGTACGCTAGAGTGCCCCCATGATCGCGTATTGCGAGGTGAGCGCGTTCACCCAGACGCCGGGACAGGGCAATCGGGCGGGCGTGGTGCTGGAGGCGGGCGAGCTGACCGACGCCGAGATGCAGGCGCTGGCCGCCTTTCTGGAAGCCCCCGAGACAGTCTTCGTGACGCGGATGGGGGGCGGCCTAGTGCGGGTGCGGTACTTCACCCCCACGCAGGAGATCGAGTTCTGCGGGCACGCGACGGTCGCGCTGGGGCTGCGGCTGGCGCAGGGGGGGCACTGGCAGGGGGAGCCGCTGGAACTGGAGACGCTGGTGGGCCGGGTGCCCCTCACGCTGGAGACTGAGGCGGGGGTGCCGACGCGGGTGTGGATGGAGCAGCGGGGGCTGGAAACCCGCCCGGTGGCGCGCGAGCTGCGCCGGGAACTCGCGGAGGCGCTCGGCCTCGACGAGCGGATGATTCACCGCGGCCTGCCCCTGGCGGCGGCCAGCAGCGGGCTGTGGAGCGTTTTCGTGCCGCTGCTCGACACCGTGATTCTCGACGGGCTGGACCCCGACCTGCCGCGCATCCACGCGCTGAGTGACGCGCTGGGCGTGACCAGCGTGTACGCCTACGCGCCGATGGGCGTGAACCGCTTCGCCGCGCGGGACTTCGCCCCCGCCGTCGGCATTCCCGAGGACCCGGTAACGGGCAGCGCGGCGGGCGCACTCCTGGCCCTGCTGGCCGAGGGGGGCCGCCTGCCGGTGCGCGGCGACCGGGCCAGCGGCGTGGTCTACCAGGGGCACGCCCTCGGCACCCCTGGCGAGGTGGAGGTCGAGGTGACGCTCGCCGGGCAGACGGTGCGGGACATCCGGGTGGGGGGCTGCGCCGCGCTGGACCGCGAGGGGTACTGGGACCGCAAGAAGTAAGAACCGGGAAATAAGCCGCGCAATGGAAACGGAACCCCCCTGCCCCGTGGACACGCGCTGCCACAGCCTTTTCGGCATTTCGCGGGCAGGTCAGCCGGGGAACGGCCCCCGTAAGAGTTCTGTGCGGAGCAGGGCCATACCTTGAACGCACTTCGTTCAGAGAACCCTCTCTGGCGGAGAGCGGCGCTGAACCCCGTCCTGTAATCCGGGCACCTCGGATGGGGGGAGCCAGTGGTGCGACCGGCTTTTCGTCCAGTTCTGCGGCGTCCATGTGGCGTGCGGCAGACTTTGATTCACCGGAAAATGGTTTCCGGGGAGGACTCTCTGATGCGTTCCCTCAAGACTCTGGCTCTGATGACGGCTCTGATGGTGTCCGGCGGTGCTTACGCCGCCGACAGCACTTCCACGGACCACAACAACGCGACGATGACGCTGACCACCAGCGGCACGGCCAGCGACGCGGTCAAGTTCAGCATCGCCCAGACGACCCTGACCATCCCGGCGGCCCAGGTGCGGCCCGGCGCGAGCTTCACAGTCAGTGTGCCGGTCAGCAACCCGACAGGCCGCAACATCAAGGTCACGGGTGTGGCGGGGACGCCCACGGGCGCGGCCTTTGCCAGCAAGCTGACCATCACGGGCACCAACGCCACCAACGTGGCCGTCGGGGCCGGCAACAACGCCACGCTGACCTATACCTTCACCTTTGCCAACGCGGCTGCGGGCGATCCGATCTACAGCGGCAACGTCTCCGTCAGCTTCACTATCAACGCGGTGGCGGACGATGACGCAACGCAAGACGTGAGCTTCGGCACCAGCGGCGGCTAAGTCACCCCCTTCCCCTCAGCCAGGACGAGCCGCCCCGCTCGTCCTGCTTTCCCAGGAGCCTCTGATGAAGCGGTTTCTCTTCCTGCTCGTGGGGCTGCTGGGGAGCGCAGGTGCCCAGTTCACCGCCCCCGGCATCACCCTCACGCCGACCGACGCCGCGCCCGCACCGCTGGAAATCGCCCGCCGCGTCCTGGTGCAGCCCTCGAAGCTGGAAATGCGGCTGCAAACGGGCTACACGACGGGCAACCTCAACTTCACGCTGTTCAGCGAGGTTCCTACCGAGGTGACGCTGAAAGCGAGCGACTCCCGGCTGGTGCTGCTGGGGGGCGAGAAAGGTGCAGTGCGGCTGAACGCCTACCTGCTCCAGACCGTGACCTTCGTGGCGGTGGGAGCGCACAGCGGGACCATCACCATCAGCAACCACGCGGGGCAGGTGCTGGAAACAGTGCCCTACACGGTGGCCCCAGCGAAAACCGTCAACCAGAGCGTGTCGCTGTACTACACGCCGGGCAGCAACGTGGGGTCGCTGAGCTACTCGGTGTCGGGCAACCCGCTGTCACCGCTGGACCCGCGCTGGAGCATGAGTGTCAGCCTGAACGTGAAGCCGAGCGAGAGCAAGGTGGGCGGCAGTGTGGGCCTCAACGTGAGCTGGTAGCTTCACGGGATGTTCTGGGAGCAACAAGACGCCGGCGTGAGGCTGGAATGGGGCGAGGCGGGCCTGGAGCACCTCGCCGCGCAGGCTGACGTGGTGGTCGTCGTGGATGTGCTGTCCTTTGCCACCTGCGTGGAGGTGGCCGTCTCGCGCGGCGCGGCCGTGCTGCCGTTTGGCTGGCGGGACGCGCGGGCCACGGCCTTTGCCGCCGAACACGGGGCGCTGCTGGCGGGAGAGCGGGCGGCGGGCAGGCCTTCCCTCTCCCCCACCTCACTGCTGGGGCTGCCCGCCGGAGCGCGGCTGGTGTTGCCCTCGCCCAACGGGGCCACCCTGTGCGCGCGGGCGGGGGAGGCCGGTGGGGTGGTCGTGGCGGCGTGCCTGCGGAATGCGGCGGCGGTGGGAGCCTGGATAGGCGGGCGCTTTCAGAACGTGTTGGTCGTCCCGGCCGGGGAACGCTGGCCGGACGGCACGCTGCGGCCAGCGCTGGAGGACCTGCTGGGGGCGGGAGCGGTGGTGGAGGCGCTTGCCCCCGCCCTCCGCCCTTCCCCGGAGGCACAGGGGGCGCGGGCCATGTTTCAGGCCATGCGGGAACGCCTGCCGGAGGTGCTGGGCGGGTGCGCATCAGGCCTCGAACTGTCGGAGCGGGGCTTCGCGGAGGACGTGGCGCTGGCGGCGGAGCTGGACGTGAGCGGGTGCGTGCCGGTCCTGCGGGAGGGTGTCTTCGTGAACGCGGTGAGCTGAACTCACGCTCTGGTCCTGCGCATCAGCAGGAACGGCGGGATGACGCCGTATTCGGACCGGGCGTCTCTGACGGCACCGGTCGCCTGCGGTTCATACATGTCGCAGAACTGAAAGCCCGCCTCGCTTAGGGTCCGCATGTACGTCGAGAGGGTGCGGTGGTATGCCCCCACCTGCCCCCGCACCCCGCCCGGATACGCCGACTTCCAGAAGCCTTCGTCGAAGTAGGTGGAGACCTCACGGCGGATGGTGCCGTCCGGGGCCGTGTGCCAGCGGGCGTGAGGGGCCTGAAAACAGGGGTGGGTGAGCGAGAACACGAACCAGCCCCGGGGCCTGAGAACGCGCCGGACCGCCTGAACCGTGGCCGCGAGGTCGGGGATATCCATCAGCGCCAGGTGGCAGACCACGCCGTCAAACGCCGCTTCCGGCAGATGCTCCAGGGTCTGGGCGTCGTCCGCGACATAGGTGATGCCCCGGGGTGACTGTGCCTCTTCCTGCCGGGCCAGCGCGAGGAGTTCGGCCGAACGGTCCACCCCCGTCACCTGCGCTCCCCGAGCGGCAAGCAGGCGTGCGAGGTGGCCCTCGCCGCAGGCGAGGTCACAGAGCTGCCGGTGTTCGAGTTCACCGGCGAGATGCAGCAGCGGCGGCACCAGCAGAGCATTGGCCGGCGAGTGGGCGCGGACCTGGGCGTCATACCACCGGGCAATCACGTCGTAGGGCGTGGGCATGGGCATCTCCTGTGGGGGCTGCGTGGTCAGGCAGTTTACCGAACGTGGCGGGCTGGACGGGCAGGCGTACACTGCCCGGATGCTGGGACTCATCTGTGTGGACGTGGACGGAACGCTGGTCGGCACCGGGAACGTGGTGCGCGAGGACGTGTGGGCGGCACTGGCGGATGCCCGCGCGCGGGGCGTGCGCATCGCGCTGTGCAGCGGGCGGCCCGCCTTCGGCAACGCGCTGAAGTATGCCCGGAGGCTGGACCCGGACGGGTGGCACATCTTTCAGAACGGGGCGTCGGTGGTCAATGTGGGCAGCGGCGAGAGTCTATCGGAACCGCTCCCGCCGGGGGAGCTGGACCGGCTGCTGGACCGCGCCCACGAGACGGGGCGGCTGCTGGAGGTCTACACCGATGACGAGTACGGCGTCACGCAGCCGGGCGACCTGGCGCGGCGGCACGCGGAGTTGCTGGGGGTGCCCTATGTACCGCGCGACCCGCAGACGCTGACCGGCACCCGTGTCCGCGCGCAGTGGGTGGTGCCGCTGGCGGAGTCGGCAGGCGTGCAGGCCGAGCCGCATCCGGGGCTGGACCTGCACCCGGCGGGCAGCCCGGTGATGCCGGACGTGATGTTCATCAGCGTGACGCGGGCGGGCGTGGGCAAGGGCAGCGCGGTCACGCGGGTGGCCGCCGCCTACGGCCTCCCGCTGGAGCGGGTGATGATGGTGGGCGACGGCCACAACGACGTGACGGCCATGCGGGTGGTCGGGCACCCGGTGGCGATGGGCAACGCGGACGCGGAGGCGCGGGCGGCGGGGCGCTATCACGTCGCCCACGTGGACGCGGGGGGACTGGCGGAGGCGGTGGGGCTGGCGCTGCGGCTGTGAACCCCGGGCGCTTTCCCGGAGGTTCTGGCATCCGGGCGAGGTGGCATTAGACTGCGGCCATGACGCAACCCAGCCCCCAGGAGCAGGTGGCCGCCCTGCGCACGGCCTTCCCCACGTCCGAGGTTCTCGCCCAGCGGCTGGAGCAGGAACTGGACGCCTTCGAGCAGACCCTGCGCGCCGCCCTGCCCCACTGGGACACGCGGATGCCGGACCGCACCTGGTCGCCGGCGCAGGAGGCCGAACACACCATCCTGGTCAACGAGGGCACCGGCAGGATCGTGCGGCTGCTGCTCTCGGAGAAGCCGCTGCGCCCCACGCCCCAGGAGCCGGGCCGCACCACCGAGGACGGCCGGCGGCTCGCCCCGGCAGGGCTGGAGCCGGGGCCGGAGCAGCCGCTTGAGGCGCTGCTGGCCCGCCACGCTGCCACGCGCGCGCTGCTGGAGCAGGTGCGCGCGGAGGCGAACCCGGGGCGCACCTTCTTCCATCCCTTCATGGGGATGCTGGACGCGCAGGACTGGCTGCGGATGACGACGTGGCACACCGGGAGCCACCGCCGCAGCCTGCAGCGCGGGCTGGAGCGCCTGAACGCGGGAGAACCCGCTGGGGCATGAAGCTCGGGTAAAGGTGGACGCGCGCGGGCTTGATAGGCTGTCCGCCTGATGGCCCAGTGGCAAGGCGGCAACGGCAAGGACACGGCGCGGACTCTCCCGCCGGGAGCTGAACGGTGAGTGGCGGCCTGGTGGCGCTGCTGGACGATGTGGCGGCGCTGGCGAAACTGGCGGCCGCTTCTATCGACGACGTGGGCGCGGCGGCGGGCAAGGCGGGGGTCAAGGCGATCGGGGTGGTGGTGGACGACACCGCCGTGACCCCGCGCTACGTGACGGGCCTGGCCCCGGAACGCGAGTTGCCGATCATCGCGCGGATTGCCCGCGGCTCGCTGCGCAACAAGCTGGTGTTTATCCTGCCCGCCGCGCTGCTGCTCAGCGAGTTCCTGCCGGGGGCCATCACGCCGCTGCTGATGCTGGGCGGGGCCTACCTCTGCTATGAGGGGGCCGAGAAGGTGTACGAGGCCCTGACCGGGCACGGGGACGCGGCCCAGGCCCAGGACGCCGGGCCGCCCAGCCGCGCGCAGGAGGAACAGTTGGTGGCGGGGGCAATCCGCACCGACTTCATTCTCTCGGCGGAGATCATGGCGATCTCGCTGGCCGAGGTGGCGGCCCAGACCTTTGTGCTGCGGGCGGTGAGCCTGGTGCTGGTGGCGCTGATGATCACCCTGCTCGTCTACGGCGTGGTGGCCCTGCTGGTCAAGATGGACGACCTCGGGCTGCGGCTCTCGCGGGGCCACTCGGGGGCGCTGCGGACCCTCGGGCGGGGGCTGGTCCGGGGGATGCCCGCGGTCCTGGCGGCCCTGTCGGTGATCGGTACTGCCGCGATGCTGTGGGTCGGCGGGCACATCCTGCTGGACGGCCTGGCGCACTTTGGGCTGGAAGCCCCCGAACACGCGCTGCATGAGGTGGCGGTGGCGGCGGGGCAGGCGCTCCCCTTCGCGGCCGACGTGGTGGCGTGGGTGGTGGAGACGCTCGGCTCCGCGCTGACGGGGCTGCTGGTGGGGGGCGTCATCGTGGCGGCGCTGCACCTGCGGCCACGGCGACACTGAGGGGCACCGTGAGGGAACCCCCGCCGCGCTCCCGTCCCCTCTGGTAGCCTGCGCGCTGGTATGGCGACGGTCGCGGAGATGCGGGAGAGACTACGCCGCCCCCTCGCGGCGGAACTCGCCGCCGGGTGTGCCGACCGCGTGGTGGCGGGCGGTGTCGAGCGGCTGCTGGCCTCGCCGCTGGCGAACCCCTTTCCGGGCGTGCGCGAGGCGCTGCGCGGCTACGCGGGGCTGGACGCGGCGGGCCGGGCGGAGGCCTTGAGAGGGGCGCTGGCGGTGCTGGATGGGCAGGAGCAGGCGGCCAAAGCGCCCCGGACGCCCCGCCCCGCCGCGAAACAGGCGGTTCCCACCGCTGCCCCCGGCGAACGGCTGCCGCCGGATGCGGAGGTCACGCGGCTGGACACCGGCCCCGGCGGGGCGCGCAAGCTCCAGTCGCTGGGCCTGCACACCCTGCGCGACGTGCTGCACGCCTACCCGCACCGCCACGAGGACCGCCGCGCGCTGCCCGACCTCGCGGACGTGGAGGAAGGCCAGAAGGTGACGGTGGAGGGCACGGTGGTCGCCAAGTCGCGCCGCAAGCCCAAGCCCAACATGCTGATTCTGGAGGTGACGCTGGAAACGCCGTCGGGCGGGCGGGTCAAGGCGTCATGGTTCAACCAGCCGTGGGTGGAGCGGCAGCTCAAGGAGGGCGCGCGGCTGGTGCTGACGGGCCGCGCCAAGCGGTTCGGGCGCACGGTGCAGCTCGGCGTGGAGCATCTGGAAACGGTGGAGGACGCGCGGGAGAGCCTCAGCATCGGGCGGATCGTGGGGGTCTACGACAGCAAGGACGGCATCAGCCAGGAGTTTTTGCGGCGTGCCGCGTCCCGCGCCCTGCACGCCGTCCCGCTGGACGATTACCTCCCCGCCCACTGGCGGCGCGAACGCGGCCTGACCGACCTCGCGGACGCGCTGCACGGCATCCACTTCCCGCACGACGAGGCGCACCTGGAGCGGGCGATGCACCGGCTGCGCTTCGACGAGTACCTCTTTCTGGAGCTGCGGGTGCTGCTTCAGGGCGAGGACGCGGTGCTGCTGGGCAAGCGCTTCCAGGCGACGGGCGAGGACATCAGCCGCTTCGAGACGGCGCTGCCCTTCCAGTTCACCGGGGCGCAGCGGCGGGTGCTGCTGGAAATCACCGACGACATGCGCGCCGAGCGGCAGATGGCCCGGCTGGTGCAGGGCGACGTGGGCAGCGGCAAGACGGCGGTGGCAGCCTGCGCGCTGTACCTCGCCGTGCGCGACGGCTACCAGGGCGCGCTGATGGCCCCCACCGAGATTCTGGCGCGGCAGCACTACGCGAATCTGGTGGGGTATCTGGGCAAGCTCGACGTGCGGGTGGGCCTGCTGATCGGCGCGATGACGCCCAAGCAGAAGCTGGAGATGCAGATCCGCATCGCGGAGGGCGACGTGGACGTGGTGGTAGGGACCCAGGCGCTGATTCAGGAGAACGTGCGCTTCGACAACCTGGGCCTGGCGGTCGTGGACGAGGAACACCGCTTCGGCGTGATGCAGCGGCGCAAGCTGCTGTCCTCCCGGCCGGACGTGCTGGTCATGTCGGCCACCCCGATTCCGCGTTCCCTCGCGCTGACGGCGTACGGGGACCTGGAACTGTCGGTGATCGACGAGCTGCCGCCGGGGCGCACGCCGGTCGAGACGAAGCTGATTCAGGACACGCACCGCCAGCAGGCCTACGGCTTCGTGATGCGGCAGATCCGGGAAGGGCGGCAGGCCTACGTGGTCACGGCGCTGATCGAGGAAAACGAGAATCTGGAGCTGCTGGCGGCCACGCAACTCGCGGACGACCTGCGGGTGATTCTGCCGGAGGCGCGCATCGAGCTGCTGCACGGCAAGATGACGGCGGCGGAAAAGGACTTCGTGATGGACCGCTTCCGCGCCCGCGAGTTCGACATCCTGGTGAGCACCACCGTGATCGAGGTGGGCGTGGACGTGCCCAACGCCACGGTGATGGTGATCGAGAACGCCGAGCGCTTCGGCCTCTCGCAACTGCACCAGCTCCGGGGGCGGGTAGGGCGCGGCAGCGCACAGAGCTACTGCGTCCTGATCGCGGGCGAGCACAGCAAGAAGACCCGCCAGCGCCTCAAGATCATCGAGGGGTCGACCGACGGCTTCGTGATCGCGGAGGCCGACCTCAAGCTGCGCGGCCCCGGCGAGCTGCGCGGCACCCGCCAGAGCGGCATTCCCGACCTGCGGCTGGGCGACCTCGCCAGCGACGTGGAGATCATCGAGCAGGCGCGGGCACTCGCCAAGCACATCCTCGCGCACGACCCGCGGCTGGAGCATCCGCGGCTGCAATACCTGCGCCAGGAGTTGCAGAGCCGCAGCCAGAGCGTGGCCTTCCGCGAGGTGATCTGAGACGGGTCGCCGGACGGAAAGGCGTCAGAGTGTTGTGACAGGCGCGGACGTACAGTGCGGGCATCAGCGCAACCAAATATGCGGGCCGGGTGAAGTCCGCGCGCCGGGAGGCTGACTCCGCGTGGGTCAGCCTTGCCTTTGGAATGGGGCCTCGCTGGGGGCAGCCTTATGCTGACGGGATGACGCGGGACATGGTTGGCAAGTCGGTGCTGGTCACGGGCGCGACGGGCGGCATCGGACAGGTCACGGCGCGGGAGCTGGCGCGGCGGGGGGCACGGGTGTACATCGTGGGCCGGAATGCCGGGAAGACCGCGCGGGTCGCGCAGGATATCGGCGCGGTGGGCACGCTGGTGGCCGACCTGTCGGAACTGGCGCAGGTGCGCCGCGCCGCCGCCGAGTTCCGCGAGCAGGTGGGAGAACTGGACGTGCTGGTCAACAACGCGGGCGCGTTCTACGGGCGGCGGCAGGAGACGCGCGAGGGGCTGGAGCTGACCTGGGCGCTGAACCACCTGGCCCCCTTCCTGCTGACGCGGGAGCTGCTGCCGCTGCTGCGGGCCTCCGGGGACGCGCGGGTGGTGACGGTCGCCTCCGAGGCCCACCGCAGCGGGCGGCTTCGCCTGGACGACCCCGAGTTCCGGCGCGGCTACCGGGGCTGGGCGGCGTACAGCCAGAGCAAGCTGGCGAACATCCTGTTCGCGCGGGAGCTGGCGCGGCGCGAGCCGGGGGTCAGCAGCAACAGCCTCCACCCCGGCCTGGTCCGCTCGGGCTTCGCGCACAACAACGGCGGGGGCATCAGCCGGCTGTGGAGTCTGGTGGACCGCTTCGGCATCACGCCCGAGGAGGGCGCACGCACCAGCATTCGCCTCGCCAGCGCCCCCGACCTGCATGTCAGCGGCGGCTACTTCCGCCAGGAGCGCGAGGTTCGCCCCGCCGCCCAGGCGCTTGACGACGGTGCGGCGGCGCGGCTGTGGCAGCTCAGCGAGGAGTACGTGGGGCGCTGAGGCGCGGGGAGTGGGGTGGGGACCCGCTTTTGCACTGATTTGCACTGACCAGCCTGCAATGTTCTGTAAGTCCTCTTGTATATATTCAAGAAAGAACCTCCCCCTTTCCAAAAAACGCGCCCCAGCCACTACGGCCGGGGCGCGCGTCGAGTGCTCTCCCCTACCGGGCCAGGGCCGCTTCGAGGTCGGCGGGGGTGATGGGGCGGGCCTGGGCACCGACGCGGGTGGCGGCGAGGGCACCGGCGGCGTTGGCGATGCGGGCGGCCTGGGGCAGCGGCTGGCCGGTCAGGACCGCGTGGGCGAAGGCGGCGGTGAAGGTGTCGCCCGCCCCGGTGGAGTCCACGACGCGGCCCTCGGGCTTGATGGGGTCGACCAGTTCGGTTTCGCTGGGCGTCCAGACGATGCTGCCCATGCGGCCCACCTTGACGACCACGCGCCGCGCGCCCGCGTCCCCCAGTTGCGCCAGCGCCGCGCTGATGCTGGTGGTGTCGGTCAGGGCGAGGAGTTCGTGCTGGTTGAGGGTCAGGTAGTCCGCGCTGATCACGTTCTCGATCAGGTCGGTGCCGACCTTGTTCACGGCACCGGTGCCCAGGTCGATAAAGACAGGCACGGGCTTCTTGGCCTTCTGGGCCGTCTCGATAGCCCGCAGGGTGTACTCGCGCTGCGGGCCTTCCGTGAGGCTGTAGGCGCTGACGATCAGGGCGTCGGTGCCCTCGATGTCCTTTTTCTTGAGCTTCGCGGGGTCGAGCTGGCGGTTGGCGGCCCCGTCGCTGATCATGGCGCGCTGCCCGTCGGGCGTCTGCATCACTGTGATGGTGCTGGTGAGATGCTCGGGGTCCACCTGGATGGCCGTCTGCACGATGCCGCTCTCGCGCACGCTGCCCAGGGCGTACTCGGCAAAGGGATCGTTGCCGACGCGGGCCGCGAGGGTGACGCTGTGGCCCAGGCGGGCCAGGGTGACGCTGATGGTGCCGCCCGCCCCGCCGGGCTTCATGGTGGCGCGGCCGGGCACGACTTCCTCACCGGGCGTGGGGAGACGGTCGAGGTGGTAGAGGTGATCGACGGTGACGTCACCGATAACGAAAAACTTCACGTGGAAACCTCCGGGCCAGCAGAAGGCGGCCCCCAGATGCGGCGTGTCCGGACAGGTTCGCCGTGTTCCGCGGGGGAACCTCAGCGCCGGACTGCCAGGTTGGCGTTTGAAACGCGGCTCCTACCGTATCACGCCCAGGTGCCGCGCGAGGGTGCGGATGTCCTCCAGCGGCACGTCCTCGGCGCGCACGTCCGGGCGCAGTCCGGCGGCCTCCAGCGCCGCACTGATCGCCTCGCCCTCAAAGCCCACCAGCCGCAGGTTGTTGCGCAGGGTCTTGCGGCGGTGGTGCAGGGCCGCCTCCACGAACTTCAGGAACGCGGGGTCGGGCAGGGGCCGCGAGCGGTCGAAGTCGAGCCGCACCACGCTGCTGGTCACGTCCGGCGCGGGGAAAAAGGCCCCCCTGGGCACGTCGCGCACGTGGCGGACGGTGCCGTGCAGGGCCGCGAGCGCGCTCAGGAAGCCGTAGTTGGCCTCGCCGGGGCGGGCCGCGAGGCGCTGCGCGACCTCCTTCTGGACCAGCACGGTCGCGGACAGCACGCCGGGTGCCCCCATGAAACGCGAGAGCAGGACGCCCGTGATGTAGTAGGGCAGGTTGGCAATCACGCGGGTGCCCGCCGGGAGCGCCGCGTAATCGAAGTCCAGGGCGTCGCCCCAGACCACGCTCACGTCCAGCCCGGCCAGAGTCTCGGCCAGGACGGGCCCCAGGCGCTCGTCCTTTTCCAGCGCCGTCACCTGTGCCCCGCGCGCGGCCAGCTCGCGGGTGAGGACGCCCAGGCCGGGGCCGACCTCCAGCACGGGCACGCCCCGGGCCGCGCCGCCCGCCTCCGCGATGGCGCGCAGGATATTGCCGTCGATCAGGAAGTTCTGACCCAGGCTCTTGGTGGGCCTCAGCCCGTGCAGGGCTAGCAGGTCACGCACGCGGGCGGGCGAGTAGAGCGGCAGGTCGGCGGCGGGGGTCGGCGGCGGGGATGCGGGGTCGGGCTGGGTCACGGGAAGGTTCCTTGGACGCGCCGGGCTGCCGCGCCCTGAGGGCGGGAAGGGGCGCTGGGCGCGTCAGTATACTCCCCGCATGACCGACCCTGGCCTCTCCCCCAGCACGCCCCCCGAATCCGCGCCGGACTGGGGCAGCTTTGCCCGCGCGGGCGAGTGGCGGCGGGCACTGGCGGCGGCCCGCCTCACCCCCACCCCAGCGGCGCTGCGCGGGGCGCTGGAGGGCATCGTGAACGTGCAGGAGGCGGTGCGCGCCCGCAGCCTCGGGCAGGCGCGCCGCGCCCTAGCCGGGCTGCAAGACGACCTGGAGGCCGCCGCGGGCGAGGGCCTGACGGGCGAGGTCGCGCTGCTGCGCTCGCTGGTGAGGCCCGGCGCGCTGGGAGAGGCGCTGACGGCGCTGGAGGCGACCCGGCGCGCACCGGGCGGTGAGACGGAACCGGAGGCGCTGACCGCCCGGCTGGTCCCGGCCCTGGAGCACCCGCTCACGCGGGCAGAGGCGCTGAACGCGGTGGGCGTGCTGCACGCACTGCGCGAGGAACCGGAGGCAGCGCGCGCGGCCTTCGGGGAGGCGCTGAACACCGACCCCGCCCACTACCGCGCGATGACCAACCTGGGCAACCTGGAACTGGAAGCGGGGCAGCCCGCCCAGGCGGAGGCCCGCTACCGCGAGGTGCTGCGGCTGAACCCCGACTACGACGGCGCGCACCACAACCTGGGGGTGGCGCTGCGGCGACAGGGCAAGCTGCACGAGTCGGTCAGCGCGATTCGCCGGGGCCAGCGCCTGGGCATGAAGCGCTCGCGGGAGGAATCGCGCGAGGACCTGCGCGAGCAGTTCGGCCACCGCGCGCCGCCGCCCGCCCTGCGCTGGGTGCTGATCGCCGTGGGCGTGCTGGTGCTGTTCCTGCTGCTGCGGGGTGGGCTGGGATGATTGAATGGGTCTACTTGCCGGGGGGGGTGCGGGCGCTGGATGCCCGCCTGGCCGCCGCGGGCCTGCTCGACCCCGCGATGGAGGAGGCGGGGCGGGCCACCGCGCAGGTCGTCCACACCCGGTTTCCGGGGAGCCGGGTGCTGCTGCTGGCCGGGGGCGGGGCCAACGGCGGGGACGCACTCGTCGCCGCGCGGCATCTGGCGGCGCTGGGCCACCCGGTCCGGGTGCTGGCCGCGCCCGCCCGGCACCCGCTGGCCCGCCTGAACCGGCGACGGCTGGCAGCCTTCGGCCTCAGGCCCGAACCGCTGACCCCTCAGGCCGTGACCCGCCGCGCCCGCGAGACCGACGTGCTGGTGGACGGCCTGCTGGGCACGGGCTTCACGCCGCCGCTGCGCCCGCCCCTGGGGGAGGTGGTGGCGGCGGTGAACGCGGCCCCCGGGGAGGGCGTGCAGGTGGTTGCC
Source organism: Deinococcus carri (assembly GCF_039545055.1). Classification (NCBI taxonomy): domain Bacteria; kingdom Thermotogati; phylum Deinococcota; class Deinococci; order Deinococcales; family Deinococcaceae; genus Deinococcus; species Deinococcus carri. The sequence continues at coordinate 875,616 of NZ_BAABRP010000001.1, read as the reverse complement.
ATTGACCTGCCCAGCGGGCTGGACGCCACGCGGGCGGACGCACCGGACGAGAGCGTCCGGGCCGACCTGACGGTCACGCTGACCGGCCTCAAGACCGCGCTGCTGTTCGGCCCCGCCGCGCACCGGGCCGGGGAGGTCCTGCTGGCCCCGCTGCGGGTGCCCCCGCCCTGGCTGGCGGAACACGCGCTGGCCGCCCGGCACAACGACGCGGAGGTGGGGGCGCGGCTGCCGGTGCGTTTTGCTGACGCCCACAAGGGCACCGCGGGGCGCGTGTGGGTGGTCGGCGGGCATCCCGGCACGGTCGGCGCGGCAGCGCTGGCGGGGCTGGGGGCGCTGCGGGCGGGGGCGGGGCTGGTCACGGTGCATTCGGAGGCCGAGGTGCCGCTCGTCACGCCGGAACTGATGGTGCGGCGGCACGCGGACCTGGGCGCGGCGCTGGAGGAGGCCCGCCAGGCCGGCCCGCCCGATGCCGTCTGCCTGGGCATGGGGCTGGGGCCACGGGCTGAGGCCCTGGCGCGGCAGGTGCTGGCCTGGAATGTCCCCACCGTGCTGGATGCCGACGCCCTGCAACCGGGCCTGGCGGGGGCCGGACATGCGGCCTGCGTCTGGACGCCGCATCCCGGCGAGGCGGCGCGGCTGCTGGGTGTGGGGACGGCGGACGTGACCCGTGACCCCCTCGCCGCCGTCCGCACGCTGCAAGAGCACTTCGGGGGCGCAGTGGTGCTCAAGGGCGGCCCCAGCGTGGTCGCGCACGCGGGGGGTCTGAGTGTCAGCCGGGGCGGGCATCCCGGCATGGCGAGCGCGGGCATGGGCGATACCCTCTCCGGGGTGGTGGCCGCGCTGCTGGGGCAGGGGCTGACGGCCGCCGATGCCGCCGTGGCGGGCGTGCGGCTCCACGCGCGGGCGGGGGAACGGGCGGGCGAGCGGTACGGCTACGGCCTGATCGCCACCGACGTGAGTGGGGAGCTGGGGGCAGCCTGGCTGGACTTGCGGAGCGCAGCAGGTGAGGGAATGGTAATCTGACCCTCACACATGCAGGGACTCCTTTCCGACCTGCCCCTGATGGGGATCCTGGAACTGGTCAACACGACCCGTCAGACCGGCGTACTCGACGTGAAGGCGGACGTGCCGTACACGGTCGCCTTTGTGGGCGGCGAGATAGTCGGCGGCGGCATTCTCGACTGGCTGGGCGTGGACGCCATCCAGGCCAGCCCGATGCTGCCGCGCGAGGGCAGTTTCGAGTTCCGGCCCAGCACGGTGACCGGCTCGCCCCTGGCCCCCTACGGCCACTTCACGACCGACTGGGCGCGCGCCTCGGACGAGTGGGAACAGCTGTGCGCCCTGATCGGCAGTCCCAGCCGCGTCTTCCGGGGCCAGGTGCCGCTGTTCGACAGCGAGGAGGGCCGCAGCGTGCGTGCCGCCGCCCGCCAGGCCGAGCTGCCGCTGTTCGAGGTCGCGCAGGTGCTGGCGAATGCCGTGCGGCAGGGCCAGGTCGAGCCGACCGGGCGCTACGCCTGGCACACCCTGCGCCTGCGCTCCGGCACCACCCGCAGCACGCCTTCCCCGGTCGCCGCCGCCCTGAACGGCGAGCGCAACCTGGGCGAGGTGATCGCCAGCGGCCTGGACGAGTGGACCGTGCGCGACTACCTGCTGAGCGAGATTCGCGCCGGGCTGCGTTTTCCCGGGAGCGGCTGGGTGCTGCGCGACCTGATCTGGGAACAGAAGCACCTGCGCCGGAACGAGGCCTGACGCGGCCCGGCAGGGACGTGGGGCGAAGCTCCGGCCCCTGCCCGCGGAAGGCGACAGCGCGCCGTGAGAGGCTGAAAAGTGGCAAAACAGGGGGGCGGACGTGCAATTCAGCCACGTCCGCCCCCTCCCGCTTCCGTTACCTCCCCACTACACCTCCACGTGCGCTGGGGCCAGCCGCTCTCCCTCCTGCCGGGTGGGCATCCGGAGATTCGGCATCATCAGCGTGGCGAGAAAGGCCAGCGCCGCCACCAGGATGGAATACCGGTAGATGCTGGCGATGGTGTCGGCAAAGGCCACCCGGGTCGCGCGGGCGCTGGACAGGGCAATCTGCTCGCCGTCGTTCACGCCCTGAAGCGCCGCGCTCAGCGCCTGCTGCTGGGCCTGCTGCGCAGCGGCGGGGGCGGCGGCGTCCAGCCCCTGCTTGATACCCGCGAGAATCCCGGCACGGGCCTGCGGGTTCTGGAGGGCCTGCGGGGGAATCTGCGCCAGGCGGGCACGCAGCTCGGCAGGCAGTTGCGGATTGGCGGCAACGGCAGCCAGGCGGGCGGGGTCGCCGCTGTTCACGGCCCCGGCGATAGCGCTGTAGGTCTGGTTGAACCCGGCCCTTACGCCCGCCGCCACTCCCCCGGCGGGCAGGTTCGTGAGCTGCCGTTTGGCCTCTGCGGGCAGAGTGGGGTCCTTCTGGATGGCCGCGATGGCCGTGCGGTCGCCCGTCTCGATGGCCTGCGTGACATTGCGGCGCAGGGTGGCAAAGGTCGCGCGGATCTGCGCGGGCGTCTGGGGCGTGGCGTTGCGGTCCTGGGACGCGCTGCTGCCCTCGTTGCTGCGGATACGGTCCCCGATACTCCGCAGGGTGGTGGCGACCGTGCCCTGCTGGGCGGCGGCCTGCGCGGCGAACTGCGTGGAGAGGTTGCTGGTCAGGCCCGCCGTCAGGACCGCGCCGAAAATCGCGGTGCCTATGGTGCTGCCCATCTGCTGAAAGAACTGTCCGGCACTGGTCGCCACGCCGATTTCCCAGGGTTTGACCGAGAGTTGCAGGGCGGTGGTGTACAGCGGCAGCGCCGGCCCCAGGCCCAGGCCCAGCAGCACCATGCGCAGCACCACGCCGCTGTAGGGCGTGTCGGCGTTCAGGGTGCTGAGGCTGAAAAAGCCCAGCCCGGCCAGGACCAGCCCGACCAGCATCAGCGGCTTGTAGCGCCCGATGCGGCTGGCAATCTGCCCCGCCCCAATCGAGCCGATGATCAGGCCCACGGTGAGGGGAATGGTGGCGGTCCCGGCCTTGGTGGCGCTGACGCCCTGCACCTGCACGAGGTACAGACTGAGAAAGAGGATGGCCCCCAGAAAGCCCGCGCCCACCAGAAAGCGGGCCACGGCCCCCCAGGCGAAGGTCGGATTGCGAAACAGGGTCAGCGGCAGGATGGGGCTGGAGTGGCGGCTCTCGGTGAACAGGAAGCCGACCAGCGCGGCGGCGCTGAGGCCGAACATCGAGAGCAGCGTGGGGCTGGTCCAGGCGTAGGTGTGATCCGCGCCCCAGGTCAGCGCGAGCAGCAGCGGCACGGTGAACAGCAGGATAAAAAAGGCCCCCAGCCAGTCCACCTTCGCCTGAAGGCCACTGGCGAGGCGGGGCATCCGCGTGGCGATAAAGGCCAGCGCGATCAGCCCCAGCGGCAGGTTCACGTAGAACACCCAGCGCCAGCTGATGTTGTCGGTCAGGAAGCCGCCCAGCAGTGGCCCGATCACGCTACTAAGGCCGAACACCGCCCCGAACAGGCCCTGATAGCGGGGGCGCTCGGCGGGTTCGAACAGGTCCGCGATGATCGCGAACGCCACCGAGCCGAGCGCGGCGGCCCCGACGCCCTGAAGGCCCCGGAACACCACGAGCTGCATCATGCCGCCGCCGAAGAGGTTGCCCAGGAAGGCCTCCCCCGACAGGCCGCACAGCGCGGAGCCGAGCAGAAAGACCGCGATGCCGAACATCAGCACCGGCTTGCGCCCGTACAGGTCCGAGAGCTTGCCGTAGATCGGCACCAGCGCCGTGTTGGTCAGCAGGTAGGCGGTCGTGACCCAGGTGTACAGGTTCAGGCCGTGGAGGTCGGCGGCGATGCGCGGCATGGCGGTGGCGACGATGGTCTGATCCAGCGCACTGAGAAAGAGGCCCAGCAGCACGCCGAACAGGATCACGCGCTTGGTGGCCATATCGAGCGTCTGCGCGTAGTCGATGCGCTGGGGTGGGGAGCCGGGTGGGGTCGGTGCGGTCATGGGTTCTCCTGGGAGGGGGCAGGGGCGAGTTCGGCCAGCAAGGCGCGAATGGAGGCGGTCGCCGCGTGTATCGTCCCCGGCCGCGCTCTGCTGAAGGCCGCGACATACGCGCCGATAAACTGGTCGTCCATGCGGGCCACCACCTTCAGGCCCTGAACACTGGGCACCACCAGCTTCTCGCGGCGGTTTTCCGGGTTCTCGCGGCGCTCGGCCAGGCCGCGGCGCACCAGCCGCTCGACCAGATGGCTGGCCGCGGCCACGCTCAGGCTGATGCGCTCGGCCAGCGCCGTCACGGTCAGGGGGGCCTGGGCGCGAAGCTGGTGCAGGGCCGTCATCTGCGTGAAGGTGAGGTCGTGGTCCTGAAGCTCGTCCTGCATGTTCACCAGCACGTGGCTGCTGATCAGGCGGTGCAGGCGCTTCATCTCCCGGCCGAGCTGCGCGGCGTCGTCGCGGGTGGCCGTTTCCGGCCGGTCGGGGGAAGGGTCCATCATGTTCTCAAGGTTGAAACAGTCTCGTCCATAAGAATGAATCATGACCTCCCCGCCCTACGGATACAAGCCCGCAAAGCACGTAGGCCAGAGGGCCTAGAGCATTTGTCAAAAAGAGACTGTCTTTTTGACCGAGCGAAGCGAGCGAAATAAGGAGAGCGTTTGGGAGAATGGAGCCGTTGGAGGCGCTTTTCCTCTAACGGCGTAATTCGGACAAATGCTCTAGCGCCTCTCCCCTCTTCCCGTCCGGTGTGCGAAACCCGTGAAGGCGATGCCCGGCAGCACTTCGCCCCGCGCGGCGTCGTCGAGGGCGAGCGCATAGGCCAGGGGACTGTGGCTGGCGCGGCAGGGCGTCACGCGGCAGGAGGCCAGGTCGCGCGCGGCGAGGGCCAGCACGCGGGGCAGCAGCTCGCCCAGGTTCTGCCGGACGAAGGCGGCGCGGTACTGCGCCAGCATGGGGGCCGCTTCGGGAGCGTCGTGGCGCTTGTGGGCAAAGGGCAGCGAGGCCAGAATCTCGTCCGCTTCCATGTCCAGGATGAAGGGCGGGCCGGGGTGGATCAGCCACCACGTCGGCCCGCCCTCCACGTCCCGGCCCTTCATGACGATGTAGCGGTTATTGATGGTCAGCGGCAGGAAGTATTTGCCGTTGGAGGTGGGGTTGAAATGAAAGCGCAGGTCGTCCCCCGCGAGTTCCAGGCCCGTGAGCAGCCCGGCCACCAGATCGAGGTAGGCGGCGGCCTCCACCTGACTGGAAAACCGCCGCAGATTCCGAATCAACCGGGGGTCGAACATGCCCCCAGTGTGTCACCTAGCCCAGCAGGCCGAGCGCGTATTGGCCCATCAGGCGGGGAATGTCCACGCCCGTGGTGCTCACCGAGTTCTTGAACTCCATCGTGTGGTTGATTTCGATCACCAGCAGGCCGCCCCAGTCGTTGTGGCGCTGCGGGTCCTCGACCAGATCGATGGCGACGATTTCACCGGCGACGGCGGCGGCGGCACGGGTCGCCAGGTCCGCGATTTCGGGCGTGACTGGGCAGTTGCTGGCCTTTGCGCCGCGCGCCGTGTTGGTGATCCAGTGTTCCGAGGTGCGGTAGATGGCCCCTATGCACTCGCCACCCACCACGAAGGCGCGGATGTCACGCTGCGGCTTGTGGATCAGCTCCTGCACGTAGAACACGCCGTGCTGCGGGCCGCCCAGCACCTCCTTGTGCTCGATGATCGCCTCGGCGGCGTCGCGGTCGTTGATGCGGCTGACCATCCGGCCCCACGAGCCGACGGTGGGTTTGAGCACGACCGGGTAGCCCAGCTCCTCGATCAGGGCGAGCGCCGCCTCGCCGTCGAAGGCGACCCCGGTGCGCGGCGTGGGCAGGCCCGCGCGGGCCAGGGCCGCGTTGGTCGCCAGCTTGTCGCCGCACAGCTCGATGACGTGCGAGGGGTTCACGACCTTCACGCCCAGGCCCTCCAGGGCGCGGGTGACGGCGTGCCCGCGCGTCTGGCTCACGCAGCGCTCCAGCGCCACCCGCCAGGGCACCTGCGCGCGGCCCTGCTCGTCGAAGGTGACGCGGAGCTGCGGGGTATACACCTTGTCGTAGGACACCCCGAGGCCGTCGAGCGCCTCGAACAGCATCTTCTCGTCGGGGCGAATGCGGTCGTAGAGGACGGCGAGTTCGGCCATAAGATCCTGGGAAGCGGTCAGCCATCAGCGGTCAGCTTTCAGCAACGGGGCTGAGAGCTGACCGCTGACGGCTGAGAGCTTACTCCCCCCAATCCTCCGCTTCCTGCGGGGCCGGCTCCAGGCGGGGGGGGGCCACCGAGACGACCTCGTATTCCACGCCGGTTTCGTCGTCGATGACGAGTTCACCGAGTTCGGGGTCGGTGAGTTCGATGATTGCGCCCGTTTCCGGGTTTTCAAATTGAACAATGGGCATAGCTAACTCCTTGCGAATGACAGGTTAAAGCATGAAATAGGTTTCAGGTGATGTTGTCTAGAGAATCTCCGGCCTCTTCCTCGAACTCCAGCTCGATCTGGGCGCGGCAGTGGGGGCAGGACACGACGCTGGCGATCGTGCCGTCCGCGTTCTCGATGGTGGGGGCGGCGGCCAGCATGTCGTCGGTCACGTCGAACTCCTCGCCGCAGTTGGGGCAGACGGTCAGGATGCCCAGCAGTTCCAGCTCGAAGTCCTCGCCGGGGCCGTTGCGGGTCACTTCCATCTCGGCGTTGCAGGAATCGCACACGATCACGTCGCCCACGGCCAGCTCGGCGCGGTCGGCGTCGGTGAGTTCCAGGACCTCCGCACACACGGGGCAGTCGATTTCCAGGGTTGCCATGCCCCCAGTTTACGGGTCGCCCTGCGCGGACTGTTCGCCCGGCTGCTCCCCCGGAAAGCGGCCGTACTTCTTGAAAAAGGCCAGGATGCTGCCTTCCCGCAGGGCCTCGCGCAGAAAGTCGGGCGGGGGCGGAAGCTGGAAAGTGTCCACCCCGCGTGTCAGCACACCCGTTTCCACGTCCAGGCTCACCTCGTCGCCGTCCTGAAGGACTTTGGTCAGGTCGGCCTCGAAGGCGGGAATGCCCAGGTTCAGCAGATTGCGGTAGTGGATGCGCGCGAACGAGGGCGCAATGATGCCGCCGACCCGCAGCTTCTTGAGGGCCTGCGGGGCATACTCGCGGCTGCTGCCCAGGCCCCAGTTGCGCCCACCCACCAGCACGTCGCCGGGCCGGACGGCCGCCGCGAACTCGGGCCGGATGTAATGAAAGGCGAAGGTCTGAAACACGTCCTCGCCCGCCATGAAGGGCGCGAACTTGCCGGGGAGGATGTCGTCGGTATTAACGGAGTCGCCAAATTTCCAGACGCGGGGCATCAGACGGCCCCCCGGACGGGTTCACGGCCCAGGTCCTCCGGCAGCGCGATCCGCCCCATCACCGCCGTCGCCGCCGCCACCGCGGGCGAGGCCAGGTACACCTGCGCGTCCTTGTCGCCCATCCGCCCGATGAAGTTGCGATTTGAGGTGGAAACGCAGACCTCGCCGGGGGCCAGCACGCCCTGGTGACGGCCCATGCAGGGGCCGCAGCCGGGGGTGCCCAGCGCCGCGCCCGCGCGCTGGAGGGTCAGCAGCGTGCCGTCCTCCAGCGCCTGCTCCATCACCTGGCTGGAAGCGGGAATGACCAGCAGGCGGGTGGAGGGGTCCACCCGGCGGCCCCGCAGCACCTTGGCGGCGGCGTGGAGGTCTTCCAGGCGGCCGTTGGTGCAGGTGCCGATAAAGACCTGATCGACCTTCAGGCCGCGCAGCTCGGCCACGTCGTGGACGTTGTCCACCTCGCTGGGGGCGCTCATGCGGGGACGCAGGTTGGAGAGGTCGAGGTCCACCTCGCGGACATATTCCGCGCCGGGGTCGGGGTACACCCAGTCGGGGATGTCGTAGCCGTAGTCCGTCAGGATTTCGCCGCCGGGCACGACCAGCCCGGCCTTGGCCCCGGCCTCCACGCACAGGTTCGCCAGCGTCATGCGCTCGCCGCGGGTGAAGCGGTCCCCGGCGTGGATCTCGATGCTCTGGTAGGTGGCCCCGTCGGCCCCCAGCACGCGAATCATTTCCAGGGCGGCGTCCTTGGCCGTCACGCCGGGCTGGAGGTCGCCGGTCAAGGTGACCTTGACGCTTTCGGGCACCCGCAGCCAGGTCTTGCCGCTGGCGGCGGCCAGGGCGATGTCGGTCGCGCCCATGCCGGTGCCGAAGGCCGCAACTGCGCCGTAGGTGGTGGAATGGCTGTCCGACCCCAGCACGAGCCAGCCGGGCTGCGCGAGGCGCTCTTCCATCAGCACCTGGTGGCAGATGCCCCTTCCGACGTCGAAGAGGCGCACGCCCGTCCGCGCCGCGTACTCGCGCGCCTCCTTCTGCGCCTGGGCGACGCTGACGGTGGAGGCGGGCGCGACGTGATCGACGACGATGGAAACGCGCTCGGGGAACTTCGGCGTTGCGGCCAGGTCTTCTTCCATCCGCCCGATAAAGCTCTGCGCGATGGAGTCCACGACCATCACCTGATCCACGTCCACGACGGCGAGTTCGCCGGCATACACGGTCCGGATGCCGCGCCGCGAGAGGATCTTTTCCGCCATCGTCTGCGGCCGGTCAGGGGGGTGGGGGGAGGAGGCAGCAGTCATGCGGGCATTCTGGCACCTGCACCGACAAGGAGCGTGAGATTGCCTGGATTTTTCGCTCTTCGGTTACCATATGTAAGGTAGAAGGGGAGTTCAAATTTGGACTGAGGGTCCAACAAGTCGTCGGGGGATCTGGCAAAATTCTGGACGCACCACAATTTTGCACCTCGTCCAGGGACCAGGCGGGAGCGCCACGCGCGAACAGCTCGGCGTTCTGGACGGGAGGGGGGTTCATCATGAAGGGTTCCGCGCCCCAGGTTGCCGCTTCACTCTCGCTCGCCCTGTTGTTGGCCTCGTGCGGCCAGACCTCCACTGCCAACCGTGCGGCGTCGGCCCCGCCCACCGCCGCCCCAGCGGGTACCTCTGCCGACACCTACGCGGCGCGTCAGGCCCTGCTGCCGACCCTGACCCCCGAGCCGGCAGAGCTGGGCGCGGTCACGGACCTGTCCACCGCCCTCCCCGGGGGCCGCAAACTGAGCGCGCAGGCCGTCGACAAGAGCGTGCCGATCATCCTGGTCCATGGCATGACCGGGTTCGGCCGCGACGAGATGGGCGGCCTCGTGAAGTACTGGGGCGGCTTCTTCGACGTGCAGGAGGACCTGAAGGCACTGGGCTATCAGGTCTACACGGCCAGCGTGGGTCCTTTCAGCAGCAATTGGGACCGCGCCGCCGAACTGTACGCGCAGATCAAGGGCGGCTGCGTGGACTATGGCGCGGCGCATAGCGCGGAGTTCGGGCACACCCGGAATGACCCCGCCAAGTGCTACCCCGGCTTCTACCCGCAGTGGGATGCGGGACACCCCGTCAACCTGATCGGGCACAGCATGGGCGGCCCCACCTCGCGCCTGCTGGTCAAGCTGCTTGACGACGGCAGCCCGGCCAACGCCGCGGAGGGCAACCTGTATACGGGCAGGCGCGCGGGCTGGGTCAGGAACGTGATGACCATCAGCTCGCCCAATGACGGCAGCCCGGCCGCCGACAACCTCCAGACGCTAATTCCCGAACTCCAGAAGCTGATCGTGACGGCGGGCGGCCTGCTGGGCGCGAACGCGACGGACTTCACTGTCTACGACTTCGACGCGGGGCAGTGGGGCCTGAAACGCCAGCCGGGCGAGAGCCTGAGCGCCTATGCCGACCGGGTCGCCCACTCCCGCATGATGACCAGCAAGGATTCCTGCGCCTGGGACCTGCGGCCCGACGGAGCGAAGGAGCAGAATGTCTTTATCGGGCGCAGCAAGGTGACGCGGTATTTCTCGTGGGCCACCAGCGCCAGCCACGCGGGCCTGCTGACCGGCTGGCACTACCCGGACGTGACCATGAGTGCGGAACTGCTCCCCACCGCCTACCCCTTCCCGCGCCCGCTGACGCCGGGGATGGGCAACGTCTTCGGCAAGAGTGCGTTCGGCGGCGTCACCTACGACAGCAGTTGGTGGGAGAACGACGGCATCGCCCCCTCCAACTACATGGACGCCCCCATCGGTCAGCCCAGCGAGGCCTACACCGGCCAGCCCACCCAGAACGGGCGCTGGTACCGCCTGGGCAAACTCTCGGGCTGGGATCATCTGGACATCACCGGAAACATTACCCTGCGCGGGGTGCGGGACTTCTACCGCAACCAGGCCGCCTTCCTCAGCATCCAGAACTGATACGGATTCCGTCTGTAACGCCCACAAACCGGGAAAGCGCCGGTTTGCCAACTCCACGCCCGGAACCCGTCTTTCTCCTACTCGCGCTGCTCGGATTGAATCACTGCGTCAACGATTCAATCGGAGTTTGTATGAAGTTCGTGCGTCCACAGCCTCCCTGCTGCCCGGTTTCCCCTGTCGGGCGGCTTTATGCTGTCGGCATGGTCAAGCTGGAAGAAACTCCCCTGCCCGGTGTGGGCGTGCGGCATGATTTCGATGGCCGCTTCGGCAAACGCGTGGGCGTGATCCGGCACCGTGACGGGCGGCGGGAGATTTTCGTCTCGCGCCGCGACGACCCCGATGCCTGCGCGCAGAACATCGTCCTGAGCGACGAGGAGGCCGAGGCGGTCGCGGACCTGCTGAGCGGCAGCACCATCACCCGGCACGTGGCGCGGCTCACGCAGGACATCGAGGGCCTGGCGATGGACTGGGTGAATGTGCCCGGCATCAGCCCCTACGCGGGGCGGCCCCTGGGCGACACCATGATGCGCACCCGCACCGGGGCCAGCATCGTGGCGGTCATGCGGGACGGTCAGGCCATCCCCGCGCCCGGCCCGGAGTTCCCGCTGCACGCGGGGGACACGGTGGTCGTGGTGGGCACGCCCGGCGGCGTGGTCAGCGCCGCGAAGCTGCTCAGCGGCGAGGGCTGACCCCCTGCTTTCCCCTCACCGTTCTGCACGCCGTTCCCGCCGCTCACCTGCCCTGTGATACGGATTCCGATTGAAGGGTGTTGAACACACCCGGAAATCCGACCAGAGGGAGAAGGAACAAGGGCGGATTTCGGGAGATGGATGAACAGGCGGTGCCCTCCCGACTGTTCAGGAATTGGACGGAATCCGTATGAGGTCCGACGTGCCCCTGGCTCAACTGTTTCTGGAACTGGGCGCGGTGATTCTCGCGCTGGCGCTGGTGGGCCGGGCAGCCGGACGCCTGGGCATCACGCCCATTCCGCTGTACCTGCTCGCCGGGATTGGCCTGGGGGCCTTTATGCACCTGGGGGACGCGCCCGAGGAGTTCATCCATATCGGGGCCGAGATTGGCGCGGTGCTGCTGCTCTTCACGCTGGGGCTGGAATACACCAGCCGCGAACTGCGCGACAACCTCCGGGCCAACCGGCAGGTGGGACTGCTGGACTTCGGGCTGAACTTCACGCCGGGGCTGCTGGCGGGCCTGCTGCTGGGCTTTGCGCCGCTGGCCGCCGTGCTGCTGGGCGGCGTGACCTACCTGAGTTCCAGCGGCATCGCCAGCAAGATTCTGGGCGACCTGGGCCGCCTGGGCAACCGCGAGACGCCGGTGATCCTGGCCGTCTGCGTGCTGGAGGACGTGGCGATGGCCGCCTACTTGCCGGTGGTCGCCGCGCTGCTGCTGGGCGGGACGCTCGCCGCCATCGGGGTCAACCTGCTGGTGGCGCTCGCCGCGTTTGCCGCCGCGTTCTTTCTGGCGCTGCGCTACGGGCACGTGCTGAGCCGCGTGGTCAACGTGCAGAGCAGCGAGGCACTGCTGCTGAGCGTGTTCGGGCTGGTCCTGGTCGTGGCGGGGGCCGCCGACCTGCTGAAGGTGTCCGCCGCGATCGGGGCCTTTCTGGTGGGCATCGCCCTCTCGGGCGAGGTCGCGGAACGCACCCGCCCCCTGATCGAGCCGCTGCGCGACCTCTTTGCCGCCGTGTTCTTCGTGTTCTTCGGGCTGCAACTGGACCTGGGGAGCGTGCCGGGCGTGCTGCTGCCCGCCGCGCTGCTGACGGTGGTGACCAGCGCCACCAAGTTCTTCACCGGCTGGTGGGGCGCGGCCCGTGCCGGGGTGCAGACCCGCGGACGCTACCGCGCGGGCACCACCCTGATCCCACGCGGCGAGTTCAGCATCCTGATCGCGGGGCTGGGCCTGGGCCTCGCACCCACGCTGGGGCCGCTGGCCGCCGTGTACGTGCTGCTCACCGCAATTCTGGGGCCGGTGCTGGCCCGCTTCGACGCGCAGCTCGCGCCACTCTTTGACCGCAGCTTGCGGGAGACGAGGGCGTAAGGGGCAGAAGGCAGATGGCCTAACGCTTGCCATCTGCCTTCTGCCTTGAGCCTTCTGCGTCCCTATACCGCCAGGCCCTGCGCGTGGGCGCTCACGTCCCGGGCCTCGTACTGCCCCGGCGGGAGGCCGATCGCGGGCGTGTTGGCCTCGAACTCGTCGCGCCAGCCGACCTCTTCCAGGGCCTTTTTCCAGGCCCCGATGCTCTCCTGGCGGTAAATCCGGTAGGCGGCCATGCCCACCTCGGGGCCGCCGCGGGCGATCACGCTCTCGACCCAGGCCCACTTGGCGGACACGTTGCGGAGTTCGGCGGTGGTGCGCAGTTCCTTCTGGATGCGCTTGAGACGCTTTTCGATGGTCTGCACGCCCGCGAAGGGGTCCGCGAAGTGCGGCGTGTGGCGCTTGGGCACGAAGGGGCTGATGCCCAGGGCCACGCGGTTGATCTTGGCGAGGTCCCTGGTAAAGGCGATCAGCTCGGTGATGTCGTCGTCGTTCTCCGGGCCGAGGCCGATCATCATGTAGACCTTGATGCCCGAAAAGCCCAGGTCGCGGCTGATCTGCGCGGTCTTGACGAGGTCTTCCGTGGTGATGCCCTTTTTCAGCCAGCGGCGCAGGCGCTCACTGGGCGCGTCGGAGGCGACCGTGAAGGTCCGCAGGCCGCCCGCCTTCAGAATCTCGGCCAGTTCGGCGTCCACGGTATCGGCGCGGATGGAGCTGACGCCCAGCTTGATGCCGCGGTCGGTCAGCGTGCGCCCCACATACTTGGTGTGCGGGAAGTCGGACAGGGCCGCGCCCACCAGGCCGACCTTTTCCACCCAGTCGGGAATCACGTCGAGCAGTTCCTGCGCCTGGTTGTTGCGGTTGGGGCCGTACATGGTGCGGGCCAGGCAGAAGGTGCAGGGGCGGGGGCAACCGCGCTGCGCCTCGACCAGGAACATGTTGCTGAGTTCGCTGTGCGGCGTGACGATCTGCGAGTACGCGGGCAGCAGTTCCTTGGGCGCGGTCGCCCAGGTCGGCTCGTGGACATGCCGCGCGGGCAGGAAGACGCCCGGCATCCCGTCGATCAGGTCGTAGAACTCCTCGCGGGTGCTGGCCTCCCGCAGGGCTTCCGACACCACCGGCACAATCTGCTCGCCGTCCCCGATGATGATCACGTCGGCAAAGGGCGTCAGCGGATAGGGGTTGGAGGACGTGAAGGGACCGCCGATCATCACGACCGGGTCGGTGTCGTCGCGCTCCTCGCGCAGCGGGCGCATCCCCGCCACGTCCAGCGTGCGGATGATGTTGGTGAGGTCCAGCTCAAACGAAACGCTCAGGGCGAACAGTTCGCAGTCGCCCGCCGCGCGGCCCGACTCGACGGTGGGGAGGGGCTGACCGGTGCGCTCGAAGGCCTCCACGTCGTCGGGCAGGAAGGCACGCTCGCAGGCGACGCCCTCTTCCTGGTTGAACATGCGGTAGATGACCTGATAGCCCAGAGAAGCCATCCCCACGGAGTAGCGGTTGGGAAACGCCAGCGTGACGCGGATGGGGGCCTGCTTAAATAAGGTGCCCGTCTCCGCGTCCAGCAGCGGTTTGATTTCGTTGCGCCAGTAACTCAAGAAGCCTCCAGACGCCGCCGGAGAAGCCCTAAACACTCAGGAGGACAGCGCGCGTCACAGCCGGCTATTGTAGCCTGTTTTGTTTTCCCAAATGAAGTGACGGTTACGCCAGGCGACCCAGGTAAGCGTGCGTGCGGTAGGCCAGCGTGACCGCGCCGCCCTGCTGAGAGGCGTCGAAGAGGGCATTCAGTTCCCGCACCATCGCCGGGTAGGCCGCATCGCTGGGCGAGGGCAGGTAGCTGACGCTGGCCGCGAGGGCGTGGAGGCGCTCGCGGGTGAGGGAGAGGGGATTCCCGAAGGTGACCTGCTCGAAGCCGCCGGGGAGGAGCTGCGGCAGTTCGGCGTCGGGCACGCGCGTCACCACCTCGGGCATGCCCTCGGCGAACTTCATGACCACCTCCCCATACGCCCGGTTGAAGGGGACAGCCTCGCCCCGCCAGTCGTTCCAGACCAGCAGCACGTGCCCGCCGGGGCGCAGGATGCGGCGGAACTCGCGGACGGTGGGTGCGGGCGCGAACCAGTGGGCGGCCTGCGCGGCGGTGACGAGGGACACGCTGGCGTCCGGCAGGTCGGTCGCCTCACTGGTGCCGTCGTGGACGGTCAGGCGGCCCGCGGCCACGGCCTCGGCCAAGCCGGCGGCCAGCTGAGCACGCATCTCGGGGTTCGGCTCGACGGCGTGAACCTGCGCCCCGTGCGCCAGCAGCAGGCGGGTAAAGAGGCCCGTGCCCGCGCCCACGTCGGCCACGCCACCGGGCAGCAGGCCCCGTTCCGCCAGCCATGCGCCGAGTGCATCCGGGTAGGAGGGCCGCGCCTGGGCGTACACGTCCGCGCGGCCCAGGAAGCGGTCGGGGGCGCTCACCGGCGCACCTCGCGGGCGGGCCGCCACGCACTCGCGATGAAGTAGGCCAGGCCGCCCAGCACGCCGGCCAGCAGCAGGAAGCGCAGCAGCCGCGCCAGCACCGCCGCCAGGCCGACCACGAAGGCCCCCAGGCCCACCAGCAGTTGCCCCGCCAGCCACACCAGGGCCAGTGCGGTCAGGGCCAGCAGCACCACGCCGGCGAGGGCGAACAGGACGCGCGTCATGGCAGGAGTGTACAGGGTGGGCCTCGCCCCGGCCTGCTTCCCTTACCCTGCGGGCCGTGAAAACGCTGGAAACGGAACTGCTGGTCATCGGCGGCGGTGTGGCGGGTGCGTATGCCGCCCTGACGGCCCGCAGTTACGGCGCGGACGTGGTGCTGGCCTGCAAGACACCCCTGATGGGCGGCTCGACCCGCTGGGCACAGGGCGGCATCGCCGCGCCGCTGGCCGACGGGGACGAGGCCGCGCACGCGCTGGACACGCGGCGGGCCGGGCGGGGCCTGTGCGAGCCGGAGACGGTGGAGGCCTTCGTGCGGGAGGCGCGGGCGCACGTGGAGACGCTGCGCGACCTGGGCGTGGCCTTTGCCCCGCACGGCACCCTGGAAGGCGGTCACAGCCGCCCCCGCATCCGCCATACCGGGGACGCCACCGGGCACGCCATCAGCCTCGCGCTGGGCCGCGCCCTGGGGGCCGGGGAGGGGCCGGGCCTGCGGGTGCTGCCGGGGGCCTTTGCCCGCAACCTGCGCCTCGCGGGGGGCCGGGTCGTGGGCGCGGACTTCCTGACCCCCGGGGGGCCGCTGCGGGTGCGGGCGGGGGGCGTGCTGCTCGCCACCGGGGGCTTCGGGCGGCTGTACCCGGTGGCGACCGCGCCGCGCGAGGGCACCGGGGACGGCCTGGCGCTGGCCTACCGGGCCGGGGCGGTGCTGCGGGACCTGGAGTTCGTGCAGTTTCACCCCACGGCGGTCGTGGCCGGGGGCGAGGCGCACCTGGTGACGGAGGCGGCGCGGGGCGAGGGCGGCGTGCTGCTGAACGCGCGCGGCGAACGCTTCATGGCCCGCTACGACCCGGCGCTGGAACTCGCCCCGCGCGACGTGGTGGCCCGCGCGATTGCCGCCGAGAGGGCCGCGACGGGCGGCGTGTTTCTGGACCTGCGGCACCTGGGCGCGGAATGGGTGGAGGCGCGCTTTCCCACCGTCACCGCCACGCTGCGCCCACTGGGGCTGGACCTGGGCCGCGACCCCATCCCGGTGCAGCCCGCCGTGCATTACACGATGGGCGGCGTGCAGACGGACGCGCGGGGCCGCACCACCCTGCCCGGCCTGTACGCGGCGGGCGAGGTGGCCTCCAGCGGCCTGCACGGGGCGAACCGCCTGGCGAGCAATAGCCTGTCCGAGGGGCTGGTGTTCGGGGCCAGGGCGGCGCGGGCGGCGCTGGCCGAGGGTGCCCTGCCCCTGGAGGAGGGTGAGGCAGTCGCGGCCCCCGGTGCGGACCCGGCGGGGTTGGCGACCCTGCGCCAACGCCTGGGCGCGGCGGCGGGCCTGCGGCGGGACGCGGCGGGGCTGGGGGCGGCGCTGGCGGGGTGGGGCCTCTCCCCTGCCCCCGGCGACAGCCGCGCGGCGCTGGAGGCGGCCAACCTTGCCCTGATTGGGGAGCTGGTGTTGCGGGCAGCCCTAGCGCGGGAGGAGTCGCGCGGGGGGCACTTCCGTTCGGACTTTCCGCGTGAGGGCACGCCGCTGCACATGGTGCAATGGCGGGACGGGCGGGGGGCGCGGCTGGAGCAGGTGCCGGTGGGTGCGGGCGTGCTAAGGTTCAGCGCGTGATTTCATTCACGACTGGCCGTGTTGACCGTAGGTCGCCGTGCTGAGCCTCGACGACCGCCTGCGCGCCGCCCTCGCCGAGGACATCGGGCGGGGGGACGCGACCACCCTGGCGACCATCCCGCCGGAACAGACCGCCCGCGCCGAGTTTCTGCTGAAGGAGCCGGGCGTCCCCAGCGGCCTCGCGGTGGCGGCGCGGGTGTTCGCGCTGCTGGACCCCGGCTTGCGGGTGACGTGGTCGGCCCGCGAGGGCGAGTGGCGGGAGCGCGGGGTGATTGGCAGCGTCACCGGGCCGGCCCGCCCCCTGCTGTCGGGTGAGCGGGTGGCCCTGAACCTGCTGCAACGGCTCTCCGGCATCGCCACCCTCACGCAGCGGCATGTGGACGCGCTGGGCGGAGGGCACACGCGGTTGCTGGACACGCGCAAGACCACCCCGCTGTGGCGCGACCTCGAAAAGGAGGCGGTGCGGCAGGGCGGCGGCACCAACCACCGCGCCGGGCTGGACGACGGCATCCTGATCAAGGACAACCACGTCGCGGCGGCGGGGGGTATCACGGCGGCCATCCAACGGGCACGGGGCCACAGCTACCTGCTGAAGGTGGAGTGCGAGGTGCCCGACGTGGCCGGGCTGGAAGAGGCCCTGCGCGCCGGGGCCGACCGCGTGCTGCTGGACAACATGAGCGACGACCTGCTGGCCGAGGCCGTGCGGGTGCGTGACCGCCTCGCGCCAGACGTGACGCTGGAGGCGAGCGGCAACATGACGCTGGAGCGTCTGCCCCATGTGGCGGCGAGCGGCGTGGACTTCGTGAGCGTGGGGGCGCTGACGCATTCGGCCCCAGCGCTGGACATCAGCCTCAACCTGACCCTGGAGAACTGAAATGACGAATATCCGCCCCGTCGTCCCCCCCGCGCAGATTCCGCACCGCGACCTGCTGCAACTGGAAGTCCTGCCCGACGAGGCGCAGATTCGCGCCGACATCGAGCGCCTGCGCCGCGAGCAGAACGCCGTGATTCTGGCGCACAACTACCAGAGGCCCGAGGTGCAGCAGATAGCCGATTTCGTGGGCGACTCGCTGGGCCTCTCGCGGCAGGCGGCGCGGACCGACGCCGAAGTCATCGTGTTCGCCGGGGTGCATTTCATGGCCGAGACGGCGGCCATCCTGAACCCCGAGAAAGTCGTGCTGCTGCCCGACCTGCGCGCGGGCTGCTCGCTGGCCGACACGCTGACGGCCCAGGGCATCCGCGACTGGAAGGCCCGCCACCCCGGCGGTCTGGTCGTCACCTACGTGAACACCACCGCCGACGTGAAGGCCGAGTCCGACTACTGCTGCACCAGCGGGAACGCCGTGCAGATTGTGCGGAGCCTGCCGGACGGTGTGCCGGTGCTGTTCGCCCCCGACCGCTTCCTGGCCGCACACGTCATCCGCGAGACGGGCCGGCAGATGGACGTGTGGGACGGGGCCTGCCATGTCCACGAGGCGATTCGCCCGGAGGATGTGCAGGGCCAGCAGGCCGCGCACCCGGACGCCGAGCTGCTGATTCACCCCGAGTGCGGCTGCTCCAGCCGGATTCTGTCGGCCTTTCCGGAGTTGCAGCTCTACTCCACCGAGGGCATGATTCACCGCGCGCAGGCGAGCGAGGCCCAGACCTTTATCGTGGTGACGGAGACGGGCATGGTCACGCGCCTGGAAAAGGACGTGCCGGGCAAAACCTTCGTGCCCGTCAGCCGCACCGCCTGCTGCGAGTACATGAAGATGATTACGCTGGAGAACATCCGGGGCAGCCTGGAAAACCTCCAGCCGCGCGTGACCGTCCCCGAGGAGATTCGCGTGCGGGCGTTGCGGCCCATCGAGCGGATGCTGGCGATAGGCTGAAGCCGACTCAAGCAAAAGCGGGGGCAGAGGCCACTATGGCTCTCTGCCCCCGCTTGTTGGCCCGGCGTGCTTATACGGATTCCGTCCAATTCCTGAACAGGCGGGAGGGCACCGCCTGTTCATCCATCTCCCGAAATCCGCCCTTGTTCCTTCTCCCTCTGGTCGGATTTCCGGGTGTCTTCAACACCCTTCAATCGGAATCCGTATTACATCTGCCGCATGTTCGCGATGATGCGGTCCGCGAACTCGCTGGTCTTGACCTCGGTCGCGCCTTCCATCCCGCGCGCGAAGTCGTAGGTGACGGTCTTCTGCGCGATGGTCTGCTCCAGCCCGCGGATGATCAGGTCGGCGGCCTCGACCCAGCCCATGTAGCGCAGCATCATCTCGCCAGAGAGGATGACCGAGCTGGGGTTGATGACGTCCTTGCCCGCGTACTTGGGCGCGGTGCCGTGGGTGGCCTCGAAGATGGCGTGGCCCGTCACGTAGTTGATGTTCGCACCGGGCGCGATGCCGATGCCGCCCACCTGCGCGGCCAGCGCGTCGGAGATGTAGTCGCCGTTGAGGTTCAGGGTGGCGATCACGTCGTACTCGGTGGGCCGCAGCAGGATTTGTTGCAGGAAGTTGTCGGCGATCACGTCCTTGATCACGATGCCGTTGGGAAGCTGGAGCCAGGGGCCGCCGTCGAGTTCCACGCCGCCGAACTCGCGCTTGGCGAGGTCGTAGCCCCAGTCGCGGAAGCCGCCCTCCGTGAACTTCATGATGTTGCCCTTGTGGACCAGGGTCACGCTCTTGCGGCCGTTGGCGATGGCGTACTCGATGGCGGCGCGCACCAGGCGCTCGGTGCCTTCCTGGCTCACCGGCTTGACGCCCAGCGAGGACGTCTCGGGGAAGCGGATCTTGTCCACGCCCAGCTCGTTGATCAGGAAGTCACGCAGCTTGACAGCGTCCGGCGTGCCCGCCTTGTACTCGATGCCCGCGTAGATGTCCTCGGTGTTCTCGCGGAAGATCACCATGTTCACGTCCTCGGGACGCTTGACCGGGCTGGGCACGCCGGGGAAGTACTGCACCGGGCGCACGCAGGCATACAGGTCGAGCATCTGGCGCAGCGCGACGTTGATCGAGCGGATGCCGCCGCCGACCGGCGTGGTGAGTGGCCCCTTGATGCCGAAGAGGTACTCGTTAAAGGCGTCGAGGGTCGCCTGGGGGAGCCACTCGCCCTCGCCGTAGACCTGGGTGGACTTCTCGCCCGCGTAGACTTCCATCCATTCGAGCTTCTTCTCGTCGCCGTAGGCCTGCTGCACGGCGGCGTCGAACACGCGCACCGAGGCGCGCCAGATGTCGGGGCCGGTGCCGTCGCCCTCCACGAAGGGAATGACGGGGCGGTTGGGCACCAGGAGCTTGCCCCCCTCCATGCGAATCTTCTCGCCCTGCGCGGGCACCTTGATATGAGGATCGGTGGCTTGAGTCATGACGGTCCAACTCTACCCCCACCCGGCCCGGCGGGGGCAGGGGTGTCCCTGTTACCGGGGAGGTGTACACACGGTCCAACATTCCGCGGCTGTCCCGCCTTTCCTTAAGGCTGAGTCAGGAAAAGGGTAATGAACCCCTCAAGCTTCCCTTCACCCGGGCGGGTGCGGGGCGCGCGATGCTGCGTCCACCCAAGCGGGAATCCAAAGCCAGGAGGTTCACACTGATGAGTGACGACAAAAGCACGCTGGAGAACATGGCCGACGCCGCCGGAGCCAAGCTGAAGGAAGGGGCCGACCGCGCCCGCGCCGCCGGGCACGACATCGCCAGCAACTTCGGGGGCACCGCCGACAACCTGAAGGACCGCACCGAGGCCGCCGAGGACCGCGCCAAGGCCGAGGTTCACAACGCCGAGGCCCACGCCGAGTACAACTCCGGCAAGCGCGAGGCGCAGGACGGCGACGGCCACTAACCTCCCAGCAGCGCCTGTTGGAACCGGCTTCCCCACGGGGTGGCCGGTTTTTCATGCCCCGGGCGGGTGCTTGTGCGTAGACTGCCGGGCATGACCACCACCCAGCGGCGTGAGTCGCGCCGGGCACAGCACGCGCGGGGCGGCAGGGGGGCGCGCGTGACGGTGCGCAACACCCTGATCGCCTACGCCTTCATGCTGCCCTTTCTCGCCCTGCTGGTGCTGTACCACACCTGGCCGGTGTTGTTCGGCACCTACCTGGCCTTTACGAAATACAACATCATCAGCCCGCCCGAGTGGGTGGGGCTGGAGAACTTCCGCACCCTCGCCGCCGACTCTCAGTTCTGGTCGGGTCTGAAAAACAGCCTCAAGTACATCCTGGTCGTGCCCGTGATTCAGATTCTCGCCATCGCGGTCGCCATGCTGGTGAACCGGCCGCTGCGGGGCATCGGCTTTTTCCGCACGGCCTACTACGTGCCGGTCGTGACCAGCTTCGCGGTGGTGGGCCTGATCTGGACTTGGATGTATCAGCAGGACGGCCCGGTGAACGCCGTGCTGGGGGCGCTGGGCCTGCACGGGGGCGGCAGCCTGCTGAACAACCCCCTCACGGCCCTCTACGCGGTGATGTTCGTGACGCTCTGGAAGGGCATCGGGTATTACATGGTGCTGTATCTGGCGGGCCTGCAAGCCATCGGCCGGGAGCTGGAGGAGGCCGCCGTGATCGACGGCGCGACCCGCTGGCAGGTGTTCCTGAACGTGACGCTGCCGGGCCTGCGCCCCACCATTCTGGTGTGCAGCCTGCTCTCGACCATCAGCGCGATCAAGGTCTTCGAGGAGATTTACGTGATGACGCAGGGCGGCCCCGCCGGAAGCACCTACACGGCGCTGTTCTACACCTACTCACGCGCCTTCGTGGACTTCCAGTACGGGCTGGCCGCCGCCGCCGGGCTGCTGATCGCCGTGATCAGCATCCTCTTCGGGCTGATCAACTTCAAACTGACGCGGGGGGGGAAGGCGGATGCTTAAAGGAGCGGTCAGCGATCAGCCGTCAGCGGTCAGCAAAACGGCCGCCGATCTCCGGGCCAGGAAACGGCGCAAGGACCGGGTGGCGAACCTCGCGGCCTACGTCGTGCTGGGCGTCATTGCCCTGATCATGCTCTATCCGTTCTACTGGACGCTGATCACCAGCCTGGAGCCGACCGGGAACATCTACGAGGCGAAGCTGCTGCCCAGCGGCGTCAGCCTGAAAAATTACGTGGAGGTGCTGACGGGCACCACCGTGCCGTTCTGGCGGCTGATTCTGAACAGCCTGATCATCTGCACGGCGGGCGTGACCCTCACCGTCACGTTGGCGGCGCTGGCCGCGTACCCGCTCGCCAAGATGCGCTTTCCGGGGCGCGACCTGATCTTCTACTCGATCCTGGTGTTGATGGTGCTGCCCAACGAGGCGGGTCTGATCGTCAACTACATCACCACCATCAAGCTGGGGCTGCTGCAACAGACCAATCCGGTGCTGGACGCCGTGCGGCAGTACGCGGCGGTCGTGCTGCCGGGCATCGCCAGCATCGTGGGGCTGTTTCTGCTGCGTCAGGCGTACCTGGGGGTGCCCATCGAGCTGATCGAGGCCGCCCGCATTGACGGCGCGAAGGAACTCACGATCTGGCGGCGCATCATGCTGCCGCTGGCGCTCCCGACCATCGTGGCCTTCGGCATTCTGGAGTTCGTGGCGTACTGGAACTCCTTCCTGTGGGCGCGCATCATGCTGCCCGACAAGAACCTGATGCCGCTCTCTGCGGGGTTGCTGGAACTGTCGGGCACCTTCAGCACCAACTCGCGTGCGGTGATGGCCGGGGCGGTGATCACGGTCCTGCCCATCCTGGTGATCTTCGCCTTCGGGCAGCGGTACTTCATGAAGGGCATCGAGGGGGCGGTGAAGGGGTGAGGCAGATGTGTGCGGAACTCCATTTCCGCCATGGCAGGATGACCGCATGAAAAGAATGCTGCTTGCTGCCGTCCTCGTCCTGCCGTTGAGCGCCTGCGGACTCATCTGGACGCCGAACACTCCGGGGGTCGCGGACGTGCAATTTCCGGCGAGTGTAGGAGCAACTGAAGTCATGAACGTCGCGGTCACAGTGGGACTTGGCTGCGGCAGCTTCGACGGCTTCAGCGCGCAGCGGACGGCCAGCCGCCTGACGCTGACCACACGCGGCAGCGTTCCGGTCGGCGTGGCCTGTTCCGCCAGCGTGCGGAACGAGACGAAGACCTACACGGACCCCGGCACCCCTGCCCGCGTCGGCCCCTTTGAGATTGTCGTGAACGGGAAAACGTGGGGCACCGTCAGCGTCAAATGACCCTTCCTTATTCCACCGAACCCCGCACCTGGGACGTCATCGTCGCAGGGGGCGGGACTGCCGGGGCCATCGCGGGCATCGCTGCCGCACGGGCCGGAGCGCGGGTGCTGGTCGTGGAGGCGCTGGGGAGCCTGGGCGGCACCGGCACGAACGCCTGGGTCACGCCGCTGATGCGGAACGTGTCGGCGGGGCAGAACCTCAACCGGGGATTGACGGACGAACTCAAGGCCCGGCTGCGTGCGCGGGGCGACGGGGCCACCGACGCGGGCGGCAACGACAACTGGTTCAACCCCGAGGGCCTGAAGGTGGTGCTGGAGCAGATGCTCTTGGAGGCAGGCGGGGAGGTGCTGTACCACACGCAGGTGGTCGCGCCGCTGGTTGCAGAGGCCCAACCGACCGCGCACCGCGCACCGCCTCCCGCGCACCTCACCGCCCTGGTCCTCCACAACAAGGGCGGCCTGCAAGCCTTCCACGCGGGCGTGTTCATCGACGCGACGGGCGACGCGGATGTGGTGGCGCGGGCCGGGTCCCCCTTCCATGCGGGCGACGAGGACGGCGTACACCAGGCGATGAGCCTGCGCTTCACGTTGGCGGGGGTGGAGACGGGGCGGCTGACGGCCTTCCTAGGCGAACACGGACAGCCCCAGGCCTCCCCCGACTTCCTGCACTTCTGGATGGTGTGGGGGTGGAACTCCAGCCTGGAACCCCTGTTCCGGGAGGCGGTGACGGCGGGCGTGCTGGAGGAGCGCGACGGCGACTATTTCCAGGGCTTCAGCGTACCGGGGCGGCCCGGCGAAATCAGCTTCAACTGCCCGCGCATCCGGGCCGACCTGAACGACGGCGCAAATCCCTGGCACCTCTCGGCGGCGCAGACGGACGGGCGGGCGGCGATTGACCGCCTGACGGCCTTCTGCCGCCGTTATTTTCCGGGATGCGAGGCCGCCTACATCGGCACCGTCGCCCCGATGGTCGGTGTGCGCGAGACGCGGCGCATCGTGGGCGAGTACACGCTGACGGTGGAGGACATTCTGGACTGCCGCCGCTTTCCGGACAGCATCTGCCGCAACCACTACCCGGTGGACATTCACAGCGTCAAGGGCGGCGCGCGGCTGCTGCACGAGCGCGACGGCACCGCGCCCTACTTTGCCCCCGACGCCTACCACGAGATTCCGTACCGGGCGCTGGTGCCGGTGGGCCTGCGAAATGTGCTGGTGCCGGGGCGGGCGGCGAGCAGCACCTTCGAGGCGCAGTCGGCCATCCGGGTACAGCAGAACTGCCACACGATGGGCGAGGCGACCGGAATTGCGGCGGCATGGGCGGCGCGGGACCACGGCGGGGAGGTGCGGGGGGTGGACGTGGCAGCCCTCCAGGCAGAGATGCGGCGGCTGGGCCACGTGATCTGATAAGGACTCCGATTGAATCGTTGACGAAGTGATTCAATCCGAGCAGCGCGAGAAGGAGAGAAACGGGTTCCGGGCGTGGAGTTGGCAAACCGGCGCTTTCCCGGTTTGTTAACGAAACAGACGGAATCCGTATGAATTACGCTGGGCCAATGAGCGCCGAACCGACCAATGAAGTGCAGGAGTGGCAGCACTGGTACCGCATCGAGCCGGACGGGCACTCCAATCCGCATATCGGGGCGCTGACCGCTATGCTGAACTACGCGCGCATGACCACCCTGGATGCCGTGCGGGGCCTGAGCGTGGAGCAACTGGACGCCACGCCGCCGGGCTTCCGCAACTCCATCGGCATGCTGCTGGCGCACATCGCGGCGGTGGACCGGGTGTACCACTGGCTATCGTTCGAGGGCCGCGACCCCTTCAGCGAGAGCATCCCCGAGTTCGGCCCCTACCGCTCCGGCCTGACTATGGGCGCGGAGGGCGGTGAGGCCGTGCGGGGCCGCCCGCTGGAATGGTACCTGGCCGAGCTGGAGGCGTCGCGCGGGCACACGCTCGCCACCCTCGCGCAGAAGGACGACGCCTGGCTGGCCTCGCGCCTCACGGTGCCGGGCTTCGACTTTCCGAACCACCACTGGGCCTGGTTTCACGTGATGGAGGACGAGGTCAGCCACCGGGGGCAGATGCGCCTAATTCGCAACATCGTCGCGCCCAGGCAGGCGGCGGAGACGACGGAGTGAGCGGCACCCTGCTGCTCATCCGCCATGCGAAAGCGGGCGGACAGGCACCCGAGGCGACTCTCACGCCCGAAGGGAAAGTGCAGGCGGAGCGGCTGGCGGAGGCGCTGGCCGGGCTGGGCGTCACGCGCATCGTGAGCAGTCCCTGGACGCGGGCGGTGGACACCGCGCAGCCCCTCGCTGAGCGGCTGGGGCTGGAGGTCGAGACAGACGCGCGGCTGACCGAGCGGGTGCTGAGTGGCCGGGAAGTGCCCTACTGGCGCACGGCCCTCCGGGCCAGTTTCCGTCTGCCCTGGCTGCGCCTGCCGGGCGGCGAGGCGGCCAGCGCAGCCCGGCGAAGGATTCAGGCGGCCCTTTCCGGCGCACGGAACCCGGACGGCATCACGGCGGTCGTGACCCACGGCAACCTGCTGGCGCTCGCGCTGGGGCTGGACTACGTGGGCTGGGCGGGACTGCGGAATCCAGACGTATGGCGGCTGGACGCGGACGGGCACGCAACGCGAGTGGAGGCGGGAGGATGACGGACACCAGAACCTTCAACCCGGCCGACCCCCACGCCGCCCCGGAATACGCGGGCACGCCGTATCTGATAGAGCGGCGCGTGCTGGCGGGCGTGCCGTGCCTGATAGAGCGGCCCCCGGAGATGACGGACGTGCGGCAGGTGTGCCTCGTGTACCACGGGGCCTGGGCGGCGAAGGAGGGAAAACTGGGCGTGTACTCCGCCCTGGCCGCGCAGGGCTGGGCCGTCGTCATCCCCGACGCGGCGCTGCATGGCGAGCGGGTGGAGGAAACGCCGCCCAGCCTGAACGCCCGCGAGTACGTCTGGGAGAGTGTGCGCCGCACAGTGGCCGAAGCCCCGGCGCTGCTGGACGCGCTGGCGGAACTGTTCGGCCCGCTGCCCGTGTCCATCACCGGCTCCAGCATGGGCGGCTACGTGACGCAGACCCTGGCCCGCAACGAACGGCGGGTGACGCGGGCGGCAGCGCTGATTACTTCCGGCGTGTGGGAGGAGCCGGAGGTGCGCCGCCCCGACCTCCGGGCCTTTCTGGAGGCGCACCGGCCCGTCACCCACGCGGAGGACGCGCCCCCCACACCCCTGCTGCTGGCGAGCGGCGACAGCGACCCGGCATTCCCCCTCGCCGCCCACCATGTCCCGACGGCCGCGGCTTACCGCGAGGCTTATGCGCGGGCGGGCTGTCCGGAGAACTTTCACGAGGCGGTCTTTCCCGGTGTGGGGCACTACACTAGCCGGGGCATGCGCGACGCCGTGCTGCGCTTCTTTCTAGACTGACGCACGTGACCCGCCTGCTGCTGATTCCCCCCGACACCCGGCCCCCCACACTGGAGCATCCCGCGCAACTCGCCCGCATGACCGGCGCAGAGGTGCGGGTGCCGCCGCCGGAGGCTCTGCCCGACTTCTTCACGCCGGGCGATACGGGAAGGCTGCACGAGTGGCTGCTGGACGAGGCGCGGGAGGCGGACGCCCTGGTCGTCTGCCTGGAGACGCTGACGCTGGGGGGCATGATTCCGGCGCGGCGGGTGTCCGACCCGCTGGACACCGTGCTGGAGCGGCTGGACGTGCTGCGGGAGGTGCGGGCGCTGAATCCGGGGCTGCGCGTCTACGCCTTCGGGGTGATTGTGCGGGTGGCCCACGACAACGACCCACACGAGGAAAAGCCCTACTACGGCGAGTGGGGGCGCGAGCTGCGGGCCTACTCCACGGCCTTCGACCGCCACGCCCGGCATGGGGAGGGCGAGCGGGCGGCGCTGGACGCGGCCCACGCGGCCCTGCCCCCGGACATCCTGGCCGACTGGGTGGGCACCCGCGAACGCAACCGGGCGCTGCACCTCGCCGCGCTGGACCTGCTGGCCGGGGGCACGCTGACGCACCTGTGCCTGACCCTGGACGACACCACCCCCTACGGCCTGGCCGCCTTCGACCGCCGGCTGCTGGAGGCCCGCGCCGACGAGCTGGGCGTGTGGGAGCGGCTGGACGTGTATCCGGGGGCCGACGAGGTGCCCTGCGCGCTGATGGCCCGCGCGCTGCGGCCGGAGCCAGTGCGGGCCTGGGTGCGCTACAGCGGGCTGCTGGGTGCAGGGGCTGAACTGATTTACGAGGACCGCCCGGCAGGGGAACTCGTGCGGGCACACCTGCGCGCGGCGGGATGCCGGCTGGCAGACACACCTGCGGAGGCCGACTTCGTGCTGGCGGTCAATACGCCGGGAACCCGGCAGGCGAGTTTCCAGCCCGACTTCGCCACGGTGGACACGCCGCACCGTCATCTGCCCGCCTTCGTGGATGCGCTGCGAGAGGACCTGGCGGCGGGGCGGGCCGTGAGTGTCGCGGACATTGCTTACCCCAACGGGGCCGAGCGGCGGCTGTGGACGCTGATGCAGGTGCTGCCGCTGGCCGACCTCGCCGGGTATGCCGCCTGGAACACGGCGGGGAACACGCTGGGCAGCGCGGTGGCGTTCGGCAAGCTCGCGCCGCTGGTGCAGGACCGGGCGGCCCACGCCGAGGCCCTCTTCGCCCGGATGGTGGACGACGCGCTGTACCAGGCGTTCGCGCGAGCCGAGGTGCGCGCCCAGCTGGACCATCCCAGCCCCTTCGACCTGGGCGGGCAGCGGGCGGCGGCCGAAGTGCATCTGCGAGAACTCATCACGCCGCGCATCCGGGCGCTGTGGGAGCGGCATTTTGCCCAGACTGGGCTGGCGCTGGAGGTCGGGGAGGCGCATCTGGCGTGGCCCCGGTTGTTCACGGGGGTGTTTCCGCTGAGGGTGCGGGCATGAAGGGCCACCCGTACTGGCTGGCCCTGGCCCTGGCCGGCGTAGCGCTGGCAGGTGGGGGGGCATGGGGAGGCGTCACGCTGCGAAATGGCGGCACCCGTTCGGTGGAGGTGGCGACCTGCGCGGCCACGCACTGTACCGGCTGGCAGCGGCTGGAGCCGGGGCAGACCTGGCGGGTACCGCTGGCCCCGGTGCGTGGCGCGCTCAGCCTCAGCATCAGCCAGCGTGCCGGACAGACCACCGACTTTATTCTGTATGACGTTCGCCTGCCCCTGCGTCTCCTGCTGGACGGGCAGGGCCGTCTGAGGGAGGTGCGGCCATGACAGGGTCTCCCCTCCTCGCCCTCGACATCGGCGGCACATCCATGCGGGCAGCCCTAGTGGAAGGCGGGCGCGTCACGCAGCGGCGCGAGACACGCACGCCGAAACCGGCCACACCGGAAGCCGTGATGGCGGCCGCCTTGGACCTGGCCGCCCCACTGACCTCGGAGGCAGTGGCCGTCGGCGTGGCCTGTGCGGGCGCAGTGGCGCGGGGGCGCGTGACCGCGACGGCCACCCACACCTTTCCCGGCTGGACCGACATTCCGCTGGCGGAGCGCCTCGCGCAAGGGCTGGGGCTGCCCTGCTCGGTGCTCAACGACGCGCGGGCCGCCGCCTGGGGCGAGTTCCGGGCCGGGGCGGGCCGGGGAGCTTCCGAATTCATGTTCATCACCGTCAGCACGGGGGTAGGCGCGGGGCTGGTGCTGGGGGAGCGGCTGCACCTTGCGGCAAACGGGCTGGACGCCGAACTGGGCTTCGTGAGCGTGCCCGCCGTGTGGCAGGAGGGCGAGGAAGTGCCGCCGCTGGGCCGCCTGGGACCGCTGGAGTTCGAAACGAGCGGCACGGCGCTGGGCGGGCAGGCGCGGGCGCTGGGGCACGAGGATGCCAGGGCGCTGTGTGACGCCGCCGAGGCCGGGAACGGGGCCGCCGAAGCCGAATACACCCGCTCCGCCGCCCTGATCGCCTGGAAAATCGCGGACGTGGCAGCCCTGCTGGGCATCACGCGGGTGGCGTTGGGTGGCAGCGTGGGCCTACGCCCCGGCTACCTGTCGCGGGTGCGCTCGTCGCTCGCCTGTTTCCCACAGCGCTACCAGCCCGCAGTCGTCCACGCAGAACTGGGGGTGGACGCGGGCCTGATCGGGGCGGCGCTGTGGGCGGGGGAGGCCCGTTCCAGCACTTGACGTTTGTAAGGTCGGGCGGGAGACAGCCCCCCTCTCCGCACACCTATATCCGGGCTTTTTTGCCGTCTGACAGCGGTTTTGCGCCGCCATGAGGCACGTGTTAAGCTCGCCTCCATCTCAAGGAGGCAGGACAATGACCAGCACGCTGATGGAGGGCTTCCTCCCGTTCGAACATGAGCCGTATTTCAACTTTGGCCGCGAGGAGGTGGCCGGGCAGCAGCGCGAGGCCTACCGAACGGTGCGGGAGAAGTACGTGGGCCGCAGCTTCCCGATGTATATCTGCGGCCAGTCCGTCGAGGGCAGCGAGACGTTCGACGTCCACAACCCGGCGGACACCCGCGAGGTGGTGTGGCGCTTTCCCAAGGCCACGCCGGAGCAGCTCGAAGAGGCCATCGGGTGCGCCAAGGCGGCCTTCGAGGAGTGGCGCTTTTCCGACCCGATGCAGCGCGCGACCATCTTCAAGCGGGCCGCGGACCTGCTGCGCGCCCGCCGGATGGAGTTCAACGCGGTGATGGGCCTGGAAAACGGCAAGAACTGGGCCGAGGCGGACGGCGAGGTTGCCGAGTGCGTGGACCACTTCGAGGTCTTCGCCCGCGAGACGCTGAAGTGGGCACAGGGCAAGCCGGTCTACCCCATGCCCGACGAACACGTCACGATGGTGTACGAGCCGATTGGTGTGGTGGCCGTCATCAGCCCCTGGAACTTCCCGGCGGCGATTCCGCTGGGGATGGCGCTGGGCGCGATGGCGGCGGGCAACACCGTGGTGTGGAAACCGGCCTCTGAGACGCCGCTGAGCAGCCTGCTGCTGGTGGAGCTGCTGTTCGAGGCGGGCCTGCCGCGCAACGTCATCCAGTTCCTGACCGGCACGGACGACGTGCTGGGCGACCCGCTGGTGGACCACAAGGACATCCGCATGATCGCCTTTACCGGCTCCAAGGAAATCGGCTGCCGCATCATGGAGCGCGCCGCGAAGGTGCAGCCGGGCCAGAAGTGGCTGAAAAAAGTCATGGCCGAGATGGGCGGCAAGGACCCCACGGTGGTCTGCGCCGACGCCGACCTCGACGACGCCGCGCGGGGCATCGTGCAGGCGGCCTTCGGGTACGCGGGGCAGAAGTGCAGCGCGTGCAGCCGCGTGATTGCCGAGGACAGCGTGTACGACGAGCTGCTGGACAAGGTGGTCAAGCTCGCCTCTGAACTGAAGGTCGGCTCGCCCGAGGAGAACGCGGCCCTCGGCCCGGTGATTCATGGGGGCAGCGCGGACCGCATCATGGGCTACGTCGAGAAGGGCAGGGGCACGGCCCGTCTGGTGCTGGGCGGCGAACGCGCCGAGAGCGGGGAGCGCGAGGGCGGGTACATCCAGCCCACCATCTTCGCGGACGTGGACCCGCGCGACCCCCTCTTTCAGGAGGAGATTTTCGGGCCGGTGCTGAGCTTTACACGGGCGCGCGACTGGCGGCACGCCATCGACCTCGCCAACGACTCCGAGTACGGCCTGACTGCCGCCTTCTACAGCCGCGACCCGCAGAAAATCAACGAGGCCCGCCGCCTGATTCACGTCGGGAACCTGTACGTGAATCGCAAGTGCACCGGGGCGCTGTCGGGCACCCACGCCTTCGGCGGCTACGGCATGAGCGGCACGAACGCCAAGGTGGGCGGCCCGGATTACCTGTTCTGGTTCCTTCAGACGAAGACGGTGGCGCAGAAGTATTGAGCAGTACTGGGTCGGGTCAGGCCCCGGCGCTGGCCTCCAGCCAGTTCCGGGCCTCCTCCTCGGTCTGCAAGAAGCGGATCAGGCTGTGTGCGGCGTGTTCATGGGCCAGCTCCGCGAAGCGTTCGCCGTGGGCCGCGAAGTCCGGCAGTACCAGGGCCACACGAATGCGGTAGTTCGTGAACTTCTGGAACGCCTCGCCCGCCAGGCCGCTGCGCAGCCGGAAGAACTCGGGGGCCAGGTCGGCTTCCGTCAGGATCAGGCCGTCCAGATCATAGGCCGCGCCTATCAGCTCGCCCACGTCGGCCGGGGTGCGGAGCGCGACTCCCAACTCACCTGCCGTCCGTATCCGGGGAGCTTCGCCCATCTTCATCCCGGCACCCTAACAAAGCCTCCTCCTTTTGCGAAACTGGCCTTATGACTGACCCCCAACCCGACCGCCTTGATCGCGCCCAGCTCGCCTTTGCCCGCCTGCTGCCCAAGCTGTTCCGGGGGGGACAGGCGTTCGTGGGCGTGGAGGCGGCGCTGAGCGGGCTGGACGCGCAGACGGCCGCGCGCCGTCCCGAGCACCTGCCGCACAGCGTGGCCGAGCTGGTCGCGCATGTGAACTGGTGGAACCGCTGGATGCTGGACATCATCGAGATGGGCCAGGCGCTGCCGTACCCGAAGCACGCGGCGGACACCTGGCCCGAGGTGGGCGAGGCGGACTGGACACGGGTGCGCAGCGAGTTCTACGAGCTGCTGGCCCGCATCGACACCCACACCGCCCGCCCCGACCTCGCCAACCCGGTCAACCACGACGAGACCATCGGGGAGCTGCTGGCCGACTTCGCACTGCACACGGCACACCATTTCGGGCAGGTGGTGACGGTGCGACAGGCCCTGGGGGCGTGGCCTCCTCCGGGGGGCGGGGACACGTGGTGAGGGAGCTTCCAGCCGTCAGCGGTCAGCTTTCAGCGGAGGGGACCGTCACCGAACTGAACGCGGGCGATTCGAGCCGGGCCTCGCACGTGTGGCGGGTGGAGACGGCAGAGGGGCCAGTCATCCTGCGCCGCTCGTGGTGGACCTCGCCGGAGGTCAGCGCCTTCATGCTGGGCCTCGCGCGGCTGTTCGGCGTGGACCCGCGTGACCTGCACGCCACTGCTGGCGCTTACCGCTTCTGGCAGAGGCTGGGGGTGTGGGCCGTGCCGGACGTGCTGGGCATCACCGACTTTCGCGGTGGTCCGGCGTTGCAGGTGGAATTCGTCTCAGGCGAAGCCCCCCGCGATTTGCAGGAGGCGGATGCGGCGGAACTGGGGCGACGGGTGGCGGCGATCCATGCCCACGCCGCAGCGGGCTTCGGGCCGGTCAGCAGTCAGAACGCACGTCCCCTCACCGACTTCTACCCCCAAGCCCTGAAAGTGGTGCGCGAGGTGGCGGAGCATTTCGATGCAGAGGCCTGGGTGGGCCACTGGCCGCAGGTCGAGGCCGCCTTCGCCGCCGCCCCGGCCCCCACCCGCGCCGTGCCGATGCTGCTCGACTGGAACGGCACGCAGTTCGTGTGGCGGGGTGGGCAGCCCTTCGCGCTGGTGGATGTGGAGGCGTCGGCCTTCGCCCCGCCGGAACTCGACCTGTGCCTCTGGGAAGTGCTGCTCTCGGCAGAGGGTGGGCAGGCCTTCCGTCAGGGCTATGAAGAACGTCTCCCCTTCCCCGACCTCGGCCCGCACCGCGCGGCCTGCCGCCTACTTCTGCGTGCGCTGGAAGTGGAAGGCTCGCCCCCGCTGCACGCCTGGCTGGCCTTCCCACCCCTCTTTGACTGCTGACGGCTGAAAGCTGACCGCTCCCCCGAAAGGCTCCCCGCATGACCGATTCCCCCACCTCCAGCGTCTTCTACCGTTCCCGCAAGCCCTACCCGACCGCCGTGCGCGGCGAGGGTGTGTATCTCTACGACGCCGGGGGGCGGCGGTATCTGGACGGTTCCTCCGGCGCGCTGGTGGCGAACATCGGGCACGGGCGGGCGGAGGTAGCGGAGGCGCTGGCGCGGCAGGCCCGCGAACTGCCCTTCGTCCACGGGTCGCAGTTCACCTCGCCCGTGCTGGAGGAGTATGCCGCGCGGCTGATGACGTTTCTGGGTCTGCTCGACTTCCGCTTCTGGGCCGTCTCGGGCGGCTCGGAGGCGAATGAGAGCGCCATCAAGCTCGCGCGGCAGTACCACGTGGAACGGGGCGAGCCGGGGCGCTACAAGGTCATTACGCGAGTGCCCAGTTACCACGGGGCCTCGCTGGGAGCACTGGCCGCATCGGGGATGGGGGCGCGGCGGGCCATCTACGCGCCCCTGCTGAACGAGGCCGCCTGGCCGAAGATGCCCAGGCCGGACCCCACCCTTTCCGGCGAGGCCGATGCCGAACGCCTGCGCACCGTGCTGGAGGAGGCCGGGCCGGAAAGCGTCGCGGCCTTTATCGCGGAGCCGGTGGTCGGTGCGTCGGACGCGGCGCTGACCCCGAATGCGGGCTACCACGCCCGCATCGCTGAGATTTGCCGCGAATACGGTGTGCTGTTCGTGGCCGACGAGGTGATGAGCGGGATGGGCCGCTGCGGCTCGCCGCTGGCCATCCGCCTGCATGACGACGTGACCCCAGACCTCGTGGTGCTGGGCAAGGGGCTGGCGGCGGGGTATGCGCCCCTGGCAGGCCTCGCCGCGAGTCCAGAGGTCTACGACACGGTGATGAACGGCTCGGGGGCCTTCAAGCACGGCTTCACCTACGCGGGCCATCCGGTCAGCGTGGCGGCGGGCCTCGCCGTGCTGGACATCGTGGAGCGCGAGGAGCTGACCCAGCGGGCGCGGGTGCAGGGGGAGCGGCTGCTGGCGGGCCTGCGCGAACTGAAGGAACGGCACCCCGTCGTGCTGGAAGCACGGGGGCAGGGGCTGCTGCTGGGCCTGGTGCTGGGCGACCCGGCGACCGGGGAGGCGTTCGGGACGCCGGGTATCGCGGAACGGGTGGCAAAAGCGGCCTGGGAACGCGGCCTGATTACCTACCCGGGCACGGGGGCGGTGGACGGCACCCGCGGCGACCACCTGCTGCTCGGCCCGCCGCTGAGCATCACGGACGCGGAGGTGGAGGAGCTGCTGGCGGCGCTGGACGGGGCGCTGGAGGAGGCAGAAGGCTGAGGGCAGATGGCAGAAGGCATCCGAAAGCCTTTGCCTTCAGCAATCTGCCATCTGCCCTCTCCTCAGTACTCCGCGAACACCGCCCGGCTGATCACGAGCTGCTGAATCTCGCTGGTGCCCTCGTAGATCTCGGTCACCTTGGCGTCGCGGTAGAGGCGCTCCACCGGGTACTCGCGGCTGTAGCCGTTGCCGCCGAAAATCTGGATGGCGTCGCGGGCGCAGTCCACCGCGGCCTCCGAGGCGAGCAGCTTGGCGATGCTGGCCTCCTTGCCGTAGGGCTGGCCCTGGTCCTTGAGCCAGGCGGCCTTGAGGGCGACCAGGCGGGCCGACTCGGTGCGGGCGGCCATGCGCGCGACCTTAAAGGACACGCCCTCGAACTCCCGGAGTTTCTTGCCGAACTGCTCGCGCTCGCTGGCGTAGCGGGCGGCATGCTCCAGGGCGGCGCGGGCGATGCCGAGCGCCTGCATGGCGATGCCGATGCGCCCCGAGTCCAGGCTGGCGAGGGCGATGATCAGGCCCTGGCCCTCCTCACCCACCATGTTGTCCTGGGGCACGCGCACGCCGTCGAAGGTGACGGTGGTGGTGTGGGCCGCGTGCAGGCCCATCTTTTCCTCGGGGCGGCCGAAGCTGAGGCCAGGCGTGTCCCCCGGCACGATGAAGCAGGAGACGCCGCGCGCACCGGGACCCCCCGTGCGGGCCATCACCAAATAGGTGTTCGCCTGCCCGCCGGAGGTGATCCAGGCCTTGGAGCCGTTCAGCACCCAGGCGTCGCCGTCGCGCTCGGCCCGCAGGCGCAGACTGGCCGCGTCGCTGCCCGCGCCCGGTTCGGTGAGGCAGAACGCGCCGATGTGTTCACCACGGGCGAGGGGGCGCAGGTACCGCTCGCGCTGCGCGTCGGTGCCGTATTTCAGAATCATCTGCTCCGGCAGGCCGTTCTGCACGCTGACAATTACGGCCACGCTGGCGTCGGCGGCGGCGATTTCCTCCAGGCACAGGGCGTAGGTCACGGAGTCCAGGCCCGCGCCGTCCCACTGTTCGGGCACGGTGGCTCCCAGCAGGCCCAGCTCGGCCAGGCCGCGCAGTTGCTCGCGCGGGTACTCGCCGCTACGGTCGTATTCGGCGGCTTTGGGGGCAATCTCGGCGCGGCAGTACTCGCGCACGTGCTGCACGATCATGCGCTGATCGTCGGAGAGGGCGAAGGCCATTCCCCCCTCGGCGGCGGTGATGGTGGTCATACGCTCAGGCTACCAAACGGTTGTTAGGGGTTGTGGGCCGTGGGAAAAGACGGGGAGCCTCCCCACAACCTACAACCCACCCCCCACAGCCCCTGCCAATGCCTCCTCGATGCCGCGCCCGCGCCAACCTGTCTCGACGCCCAGGGCCTCCCCGCCCTCCCACTTCAGGGCCGCGCCAATCGTCGCGCCGCCCGCGATGGCGAGGGCCGCCGCCGTCAGGGCGTCCTGCGGGGCCTGGGGGCACAGCCGCGCGACGGCCATGCGCAGGCTGGGCGCGAGGGGCAGGGGCGGGCGGGTGACGCGGACGCGGGCGGGGAGGTCGGGCGGGGGAGTCACGGGCCGAGTGTAGCGCCCGCCGAGCGCAGCGGCCGGGGCGTGAAGTTCTTCACCGCACACACGCGCCGCCTCTCTAGAATGCCCGGCGATGACAGGCGAGAGGCAAAACACGTGCGAATCCTGAGGTGGCTGGGCGTCGTCCTGCTGGGCCTGCTCACGCTGGCGCTGGCGCTGCTCACGCTGGGAAGTTTCGCCAGCCTGAACCCGAACGCCCCGCTGTGGCTGCGCACGGTGGGGAGCGTGGAAACGCTCCTGGGGGCGCGGGCAGGCGTGGGCGGCCCTTCCTCCTTCGGCCAGGCCATCGCGCTGACGCTGCTCACCAGTCTGCTGGCGGGGCTGGTCGCCTTCCTGAAGCCGCGGGGCTGAACGCTGACCTGAACGCCGGGAGCTTTTGGTGACCCGTGCTACCCTTGGGGCGTTTTGACGGCGGGGAGACGGGCGCGGCCCCGCGTCCCTCCCGCCCCCAAGGAGTCCCGCTGATGGAACCCATGCTCATTCAGGACGTGCTGAAGATTCTGCCGCACCGTTTTCCCTTCGTGCTGGTGGACCGGGTGCTGAGCGCCGGGAACGGCGAGGCCCACGCCCTCAAGAACGTGACGATCAACGAACCCTTCTTTCCCGGCCACTTTCCGCAGGAACCCGTGATGCCGGGGGTGCTGATCGTGGAGGCCCTCGCACAGGCCAGCATGTTCTGTCTGCACGAGCAGCTCGAACCCGGCACGGTCGGCTACCTCGCGGGCGTGGAGGGCGCGCGCTTCAAGCGCAAGGTGATTCCCGGCGACCAGCTTCACCTGCACGCGCGCCTGGAGTTCCTGCGCCGCGGCCTGGGCAAGACCACCTGCCGCGCCGAGGTGGACGGCCAGGTGGCGGCGGAGGCGACGATTCTGTTTGCGGTGGGGAAAGGGTGAGGAAGGTGGTGGTGCGCGGTGCGCGGTACGCGGAAACGAGGAGCGGGGGCCAGGCCTGGCTTCTCCCTCTCCGCGGGGGCACGGCAGCTGAGCTTTTGACTGCGCACCGCGTCCCGCATCCCGCGCACCACTCCGCAGGAGTCCCCCTTTGACCCGCCTCACCCGCTACGTCACCCGCGAGCTGCTGCCGCCGCTGGTGAGCGGCACGCTGCTGTTCACGGCGATTCTGAGCTTCGGGTACTTCTTTATCAGCAGTCAGTGGCTGCGGGGCGTGCCGCTCTCGCTGATCGGGCAGTGGATCGCCTATCAGGTGCCCGACACGCTGGTCAAGGTGCTGCCGATGGCGGTGGTGCTGATGACGGTGGTGGCGTTCGGGCGGCTCGCCACCGAGCGCGAACTGGTGGCGGTGCAGTCGGGCGGCATCGGGCTGGGGCAGGTGGGGCGGCCGGTGGCGGTGGTGGCGGCGCTGGTCACGGCCCTCGCCGTCTGGCTGAGCCTATGGGTGGCTCCCCGCGCCAACGTGGAGACGCGCGGGCTGTACTGGGACGCGCTGACGGGCGCGGGCCTCTCGCACGTCATCGGGAAGACGATGGACCTGGGGGGGAACCTCACGCTGTGGCTGGGGGGATATGACCACACCAGGCGGGAGCTGAAGAATGTGCGGGTGGAACGCTGGCAGGCGGACGACCCCAGACGCGCCACCGTGATTTTCGCGGACAGCGGGCACTTCGAGAACAACCAGCTTTCCCTGCGCGGGTATCAGGTGTACACCGTGAACTACGCCGCCGCCGCCGGGCTGGCGCGTGTGCCGGAAAACGACCCCGCCGCCTTTCGCGCCGCCGTGCAGGAAGTCTTTCCCAGCGTGGTGATTCCGGAGGACGCGGGCAGCACCCTGAACCTCGACACCGGCCTCTCGCGCAAGCGGACCATCGCGGAATATGCCGATGCCATCGGTGCAGACGCGGAGGGCTGGCCCGAACTGATGACCAAGCTGACCGCGCCCGGCGTGCCCGAGCAGGAGCGGCAGGACGCCCGCATCAACCTCAACCGCAAGCTGGCCCTGCCCTTCGGCAATCTGGTGCTGGCGCTGGCCGCGCTGCCCTTCGCGCTGCGCTACGGCCGCAGCCTGGGCGTCTCGCTGGGCATCGCGCTGATGATCGCCGTCGCGTACTACCTCGTCTTCTTCGTCGGCCTGACGCTCGCCGGAACGTTGCCGGGCCTGCCCGAACTCGGCGTGTGGCTGGCGAACATCGTCTTTGCCGGGCTGGGGCTGTGGCTGCTGAGGCGGGCGTGAGGGAAGGTGCGCGGGACGCGGGACGCGGTGTGCAGGCAGAGCATTCACCGCGCACCGCGCACCACGCACCGCCTCCCCCTCCCGAACTGCGCGCCCTGATTCTCTCCGCCTCCTTCGGCAGCGGGCATCACCAGGCGAACGACGCGCTGGACCGGGCGTTGCGGGCGGCGGGGGTGGATCTCCGGGCGCGGCACGCGGACTTCATCGCGTACCTGAACGCCTTCGAGCGGGCGGTGACGGTGGGCACCTACGACGCCTGGCTGCGCTACGCGCCGGGCATGTACAAGGCGTTCTACGAGTGGACGGACCAGGAGACCGAGCCGCGCGCGCTGACGGGCACCTTCGGCTGGCTGGGCCTGCGCGGGATGCGGCGCGACGTGCGCGAGGTGCGGCCCGAGGTGGTCGTGAGCAGCTATCCCACGCCGGTCGCGCTGGCCCACACGGCACGCCGCCAGCTCGGGGTGGACTTCCTGAACGCCCTGGTCGTGACCGATTACCGGGTTCACCACCACTGGGCGCGGCCCGAGGCCGAACTGCTGCTGGTGGCCTCGGAGGAGGCGCGCGAGCAGATGGTGGGCCACTGGCGCATCCCCGAGGCCCACGTGGCCGTGACGGGCATCCCCATCGCCCCCGTCTACCGCGAGTTGCTGGGGGCGGACCGGGCGGCCCTGCGCGAGAAGCACGGGCTGAGGCCGGACGAACCGCTGCTGCTGGTGTCGGGCGGCGGCACGGGAACCTACCGGGCGCTGAACCGGGTGCTGAACGAGTTGAGCCACCTGGGGCGGCGGGTACAGGTGCTGGTGCTGGCGGGGGCGCGGCGGCGCGGCGTGACACGGGTGGGGGGAGCCACCATTCACGCGCTGGGCTTTACCACTGACTTTCCCGAACTGCTGGCCGCCTCCGACCTGGTGGTGGGCAAGGCGGGCGGCCTGACGGTCGCGGAGGCCACCACGCTGGGCATCCCGCAGGTCATCTTTGAGCCGATTCCCGGCCAGGAGGAACACAACGCCGACTACCTGGTGCGGCACGGGGCGGGCCTGTGGGCACGCGAACTGGCGGAGGTGCGGCCCGCCGTGCTGAGGGCGCTGGACCCGGAAGAACACGCCCGGCTGGGCACGCACGCCCGTGCCCTGAGCGTCCCCGACGCCGCTGACCGGGTGGCCGCCGCGCTGCTGCGGAGGCTGGGACGGGCATGAGGCGGTGGGGCTGGCTGGCCGTAGGGCTGCTGGGCTATGTCGCCCTCCCCTACCTGCTGGCGCAACGGCTGAACCTGGGCCTGGTGCGGGAGGGTCGGCAGCAGCACAAGGCCCTGGCCCTCACCTTCGACGACGGCCCCGACCGGAAGGCCACGCCCGCCGTGCTGGACGCGCTGCGGGCGGCCGGGGCACGGGCCACCTTCTTCGTCATTGCGGGCCGGGCGGAGGCGCACCCGGAGCTGATCCGGCGGATGCTGGAGGAGGGGCACGAGGTGGAGGCCCATGCCGCGCGGCACGTTCACGCCTGGCTGCGGACGCCGTGGGGGGCCTTCCTGGACCCGCTGCGGGCGGTGCGGCGGGTGTCGGCGGTGACGGGGCATCCGGTCCGCCTGCACCGTCCCCCCCACGGGGCATATACCCTCGCCACGCTGCTGGGGCAACGCGCGGCAGGGGTGCGGGGCGCACACTGGAGCGTGGAGGGCCACGACTGGCATCCCGCCTTCACGCCCGCAGACGTGCGGGGGCGGGTGAACGCCCTGGCCTTCCCCGGCGCAGTGGTCGTGCTGCACGACGCGGGGCCGGGCGCACGGAACACGGTGCCGCTGCTGCCGGGCCTGCTGGCGGACCTGCGGGAACGGGGCTACGCGCTCCTCCCCCTGGGTGAACTGGACGGGGCCGCGCCGCTCGCCCCGCGTGACCTGCCGCGCCGCCTGATGCGGGGGCTGGACCGGGTGTTCGACCGGCTGGGGGGCACGCAGCCCGCCGGGGGAAGGGCGGACAACCTCTTCCGCGTCGGCCCGGTGCGCTTTCCCCTGAACGGCGTCACCCTCGCGGACGGCACCCCGGTGCCGCAGGGCACCCCCGCCGCCGAGTTCCACGTCAACAATCCGCTGCTGGTGGACCTGGGCCTGCGCCGCAGCGTGCGCCTCGCCCGCGAGGACTTCCGCGACGTGGCCCATGACCTCCAGACCCGCCCGGAATTGCAGGGCGCGCGGGTCGTCTTCTGCCTCAGCGCCCTCTCGCCCCTGCTCGCCACGCTGGGCTTCGAGACGCACGACCTCACTTCCGCCGACACCCGCCGCCTGCGTGCCTGGGCCAACGTGCTGCGCCGCGCCTACGGCAGCGACCCGCGTGCGCCCGAGCCGAGGCTGAGCGTGCTGGGGCGGGCGGCGTTTCTGGAGCGGTATGGGGAAAGGTTGTAGGTCGTGGGCTGTAGGTTGTAGGAGGAACTTCCCACATCCTACAACCCACAACCGACTACCCTCTTCTCCGTGAACTACAACGACTTCGCCGCCCTCTACGACCACCAGTACGACCTCTACCGCGACGACCTGCACTTTTATGCGGGGGTGGCCGAGCGGGCGGGCGGGCCGGTGCTGGAGGTGGGGGCGGGCACGGGCCGCGTGACGGCGTTCCTGGCGCGGCGGGGCGTGCGGGTGGTGGGGCTGGAGCCGAGCGCGCGCATGATCGAGCGGGGCCTCTCAAGGGCGCGGGAGCAGGGGCTGGACCTGACCTTCGTGCAGGGGGACGCGCGGACCTTCCGGCTGGAGGAACGCTTTCCGCTCGTCATCGCGCCCTTCAATGCGCTGATGCACCTCTACACGCCGGGCGAGCAGCTCGCCGCGCTGGAAAACCTCCGGGCGCACCTGGCACCGGGCGGCGCGTTCGTGTTCGACCTCTACGTGCCGCGCTACGGCGAGATGAACACGCTGCGGCACGAGGGCGAGACGTTCCACCGCCCGGACGGCTCGCGCACCGACGTCTTTCTGGTGCAACGGCACGACCGGCCCCGGCAGCACGTGACCACCGAGTATTTCGTGGACACCACGGCCCCCGACGGGCTGCTGCGGCGGCAGCACTACACGCTGACGCAGCGGTACTACACCCGTTTTGAAATGGAATGGCTGCTGCGCTGCGCGGGCTTCGAGCCGCCGCGCGTGACGGGCAGTTTCCAGGGCGGCCCGCTGGAGGAGGGCAGCGACGTGATGGTCTTCCAGACGCGGGCGCGGTCAGAAAGCTGACGGGCCGGGGGGGCAGACTGGGCGCATGGTTGCCCGGCTGCTGGTCCTCGGCCTCTCCACGTTCTGGGCCTGCGCGTCGGCCCTCCCGATCACGGGCTGGAACGGCACGCCGGTGGAGGTACCGGGGTCGCGCCTCGTGAACGGGCGGGCGTACCTGCCCTGCGCGTGGCTGAACGCCCACCGCCCCGACCTGACATGTCAGGACAGCGGACGGGGAACGGCCTTTCTGTGGGCCGCGCCCCTGAACCCGTCCACGCCGGGCTGGAGCATCTCCCGCTTGGGGTGGGCCTTCCCGACTTCCGGACAGCAACTCGCGCCCCGGCAGGTCCCGCCACCTGTGGTAGTGGAGGGACAAACGCTGATCGCGGCCTCGGCCCTCCGTACGCTCTCCAGGGTCGACGTGACCTGGCAGGGCAGCACCCTCACCGTCTCGCTGCTGCCCCGGCTCCGCGCCGCCCTGCGCGTTATCGGGCACGGCGAACTGCGGGAGGCGCGGGTCCTGGCGGGGCAACTCCGGGAGAGGACCGGGCTGCCGGAGGACTACAACCGGGGCGATGCGGGCGCGGGGCCAGTCGTCATTCTGTACCCCGAGGGCGAGGTGCGGCGCTTCTTCGTGTGGCAGGCGCGCACGCTCAGCGCCTACGAGGTGCGGGAGGGCTGGCGGGTGCAGGTGTGGCAGGCCGCCGTGGGTCTGCCCCCGGCCTCACTGTGGGGCGAGGGGCCGGGCAAGCGGGCGGGCCAGGGCGACACGCTGGAGCGGCTCGCGGGTCCCTTCGCCCGCACCCAGGGCAGGCGCTCCGCTGTGACGGGGAGGTACCGCACCCTCCGCGTCTCGCCGGCGCATCCGGCAGGCCAGGACGACCTCCGGGTGGGCTGGGTCGAGCTGGACGGAACGGCAAAACCGGTCGCGGCTGGAAACGGCCTGCCGGATGGCGTGCAACTGCCGGGGGAGGTCCGGCGGGATTAACCCCTCCCCCGCACCTTCCGCCGCACATGCCGCATCCCGTGGTCGGGCCGCACGCCGTCGGCGATCAGGTGCAGCCACTGGCTGAGGTAGTAGCCCAGCAGCAGGGGCAGCAGCACCTTGAAGCTGAACGGCTGCGGGAGGCCAGGAAGGGGAAAGTGGGGCCACACGAAGCGCAGCAGGCCGAGCAGCAGCGCCGCGATGACGGCCAGGTAGGCCAGGCGCGTGAGCGGCCCCACCACCCAGGTGTGCGAGAGGCCCCGGTGGCTGGAGAGCATGCCGTAGGGCACCCACAAAAAGCCCAGCAGGCCCCAGCGCCGCTTGCTGTCCACCCGCCCCTCGGCGAGGTCCAGGTCGGGCGAGAGCAGGAAGGTGCCCGCGAAAAAGCCCAGGGTGAAGTTCAGGGCCTGGGCGGGCGTGACGGTCAGCAGGTGCTGCCGCGTGGCGAGCAGGACCCCGGCGGCCAGGACGCTGTAGGTGGCGATGTTGATGAGGTTATGGACACGTCCGCTGGGCACGGCGCACATTCTGCCCCGCCGGAGGGCCACTGCCCACCCGCCTTCACAAACCGTCAGCCAGGATGCGGCATCCTGGGGCACACATGAAACGCGCTCCCGTCCTGCTCACGCTGGCCCTGCTGCTGGCTGCCTGCACTCCCGGCACTCCCCCCACGCCCTCGGCGCAGACGGTTCCGCTCGGCACGGCGACCACGGGCACGGCGTCCCAGGCCTTCAGCGGCACCTGGGAGGTGGACACGGCCAGCCTGCCCGCGTGGCTGACAGTCTCGCCCCTGAGCGGCAGCGGCCCAATGGCCCTGAAGTTCACGGCAGACCGTGCCCAGGGCACGCCGGCCACGGCGGACCAGCCGCAGCTCAGCGCCGCCGTGACGGTGAGCTGGAAGCAGGGGGGCCAGAGTGGAAAGACCACCTTCACGGTCACGGCGGACCAGTACACCCTGACCGGGCGGGTGGTGGACGCCGCGCGGATTCAGGGCAGCGACGTGGGGGGCGCAAAGTCGCCCAGCCCGGCCGGACAGGTCCCGGAGGCCCGCGGCGTCATCGTGAAGTACCGCTCGGCGGCGGCGCAGGCGGTCGCACTGGGACGCGCCGTGTCGGCCGCTTCGCTGAGTACCGCGGCGCAGGCCACCACCCGGCAGACGGTGGACCGCCTGAACGTGCCCCGTGCGGCGCGGGATGACCTGGGCGGGCGCACTGTCCACCTGGAGACGGACGACGTGGCGGGGGCGCTGGCCGCGCTGCGGGCCGACCCGAATGTGGAATACGCCGTGCCGAACGCCGTGCTGCACGGGCAGCAGGTGAGCGGGCAGGCGCTCGCCGCGCCCGTGGTGCCGACCGACCAGTACGCGGGCCTCCAGTGGGCCTACCGGCTGCTGGGCTACGGCGCGGTGTGGCGCGACATGGAGGCGGGCGGCTACACCCGTCCGGTGACGGTCGCAGTGGTAGACACGGGCGTCCGCTTCGACCACCCCGACCTTCAGGGCGCGCTGTACGGCCCGGACGAGGGGGCGCTCGACGTGCTGGGCTTCCGGCCCGCCACAGACACACACCCCTACGACAACGGCGACGGCGACGGCCCCGACACCGACCCCACCGACCCCAACACCCCGACGCGCACCGGCGGCAGCCACGGCACCCACGTCACCGGCATCATCGCGGCGCGCTGGGGCGAGATGCCGCGCTTTCCCGGCTGCGAGGCATGCAGCACCAGCGGCGTGGTGGGGGCCGCCTACAAGGCCCCCGTCAAGGTGCTGCCCATCCGCGTGATTGACGCCGCCGACAACGCCGAGGTCGCGGACGTGGTGAACGCCGTGCGCTACGCGGCGGGGCTGGACATCACGCTGGAGGGCAAGACATACCACAACCCCCACCCCGCCCAGGTCATCAATCTCAGCCTGGGGGGCGATGTGGGCACCGACACCGCCCGGCCCATGTGCGAGGCGGTGGCCGACGCGACGCACGCGGGGGCGCTGGTGGTGGTCGCGGCGGGCAACGGCTACGGCAGCGTGCCCTACTACCCCGCCGCATGCGAGGGCGCGGTGGCGGTCGG
Source organism: Deinococcus carri (assembly GCF_039545055.1). NCBI lineage: Bacteria > Thermotogati > Deinococcota > Deinococci > Deinococcales > Deinococcaceae > Deinococcus > Deinococcus carri. The sequence continues at coordinate 831,820 of NZ_BAABRP010000001.1, read as the reverse complement.
GGCCGTGACCCTCTCGGGGAGCAGCGCGCCCTCGCATGCCGGCTACAGCAACAGCTACCCGCAGGTGATGCTGGCCGCGCCGGGGGGCGTGGACATCAACCGGGGACCGACCTATTTCAACGGGGCGAAGCTGAACGGCGAACCCTACCCGGATCAGATTTTCTCCACCGACTGGAACTACGCGAAAAACCAGCCCATGTACCAGTCCTACGCGGGCACCAGCCAGGCCGCGCCGCAGGTGAGCGCGCTGGCCGCCCTGCTGCTCAGCAAGGGTGTCACGCAGGGGCGCGACGACACGCTGGCCCGCCTGGTGGCGACCGCGACCGATCTGGGCACCCCGGGCCGCGACGAGGACTTCGGGTACGGCCTGATCAACGCGGCGGCGGCGCTGGGGGCACCCGCGGTCAGCGACACCCTGGGGCTGCGGGTGCAGGGCAGCCGGGGCCGGGTCTTCCAGCCCGCACTGGACGCCCTGGGCCGCTTCACCGCCTACCTGCCCGACGATACCTTCCAGGTGATCGGGGGCCGCGACCGCAACGGCAACGGCCTCGTGGGCGAGGCGAACGAACCGCGCGCCGAGAAGGAGGTGACCCTGGGGCCAGCGCAGCCCCGCGCCGACCTGGGCGACCTGACGCCCACGCCCTGAACCGTTTCCCTTGACACCGTTCCTGAGCACCCCTACCCTGAACGCACACTTGTGCTTTAGCTGCCATTCAGAGGCCCTGCGCCTGCCACCCGGCAGGCGGGGCCGTACCGGAACAGGGTCATGCCTGGCCGGACACATGAAGCGGCACACGGAGGCTCCATGAAGAAACTGCTGCTGACCGCCCTCCTCGCCACGCTGCCCACTGCTGGGGCCGCCACGCTCGTGTTCGGGAACAACGGCGACCCCGTCAGCCTGGAACCCGGCAACATCACCGACGGCATCAGCATCGCGGTGCAGCGCCAGATCTACGACACGCTGGTGGACTTCAAGGACGGCACCACCGAGCCGGTGCCCGGCCTCGCCACCGCCTGGAAGGCCAACGCCAACGCGACCCAGTGGACCTTTACCCTCCGCAAGAACGTGAAGTTCCACGACGGCACCCCCTTCAACGCGGACGCCGTGATCTTCAACGTGAACCGCTGGTGGGACCCCAAAAACGCCTACGGCTACCGCGACCAGGGCCACACCTACGAGATCTGGGGCCAGCTGATGGGCGGCTACAAGGGTGACGCCTCCTCCATCCTCAAGAACGTGGTGAAGGTCAACGACTCCACCGTGCGCTTCGAGCTGAACAAGCCCAGCAGCGTGTTTCCGGACGTGATCGGCTCCGGCTACTTCGGCATCGCCAGCCCGGCGGCCATCAAAAAGGACGGCGCGAAGTACGGCACGCCCGCCAGCAAGCCTATCGGCACCGGCCCCTTCATGTTCCAGAGCTGGCGCACCGGCGACCGCGTGACGCTGCTGCCCAACAAGCTGTACTGGGGCACCAAGCCCAAGGTGGATCAGCTCGTGATCCGCTCGATCAAGGACGCCTCGCAGCGCCTGAACGAGCTGAAGGCCGGAACCATCGACTTCGCCAACGACCTGACGCCCGACAGCCTCAGGAGCGTGCAGGCCGACAAGAGCCTGGTGGCAGTCAAGCGGCCCTCCTTCAACGTGGGCTTTGTCAGCATGAACAACCGCAACCAGTACCTCAAGAACGACAAGGTGCGCCAGGCCATCAGCATGGCAATCAACAAAAAGGCCATCGTGGAGGCCTTCTGGCCGGGCCTGGGCATCAGCAACGCCAGCTTCCTGCCGCCGGTGCTGGCCTGGGCGAACAGCCCCCGTGTCCCCGACGACTACAAGTTCGACCCCCAGGCCGCCAAGAAGATGCTGGCCGACGCGGGCTACCCCAACGGCTTTGCCGTGGACCTGTGGTACATGCCGGTCAGCCGCCCCTACTTCCCGCAGCCCAAGCCGATTGCCGAGGCCATCGCCGCCGACCTGAGCGCCATCGGCATCAAGGTGAACCTCAAGACCGAGGACTGGGCCAAGTACCTGGAGGACCGCAACAAGGAACCCGGCTTCGACATGTACATGATCGGCTGGACCGGCGACTACGGCGACCCGGACAACTTCTACAGCGCCTACTACGGGCCGAACGCGGGCGACGACATCAACTGGAAGTCGCCCCAGCTCGACCGGCTGCTGGAACAGGGCCGCGCCGCCGTGACGCGCGCCGACAAGGCCAAGGTCTACGCGCAGGTGCACGACATCACCTACGGGGCCGCCTACCGCGTGCCCGTGGCGCACAGCCAGCCGCTCGCCGCCGCCCGCAGCTACGTGAAGGGCTGGGTGCCCAGCCCGCTCGGCAGCGAGGCCTTTAACAACATCACCGTCACCGGCAAGAAGTAATACGGATTCCGCTTGAACAGTGACAGGAACTGTTCAACCCGAGCGGACTTGCAAAGCTGAGGAGTGGCGTCCCCAGGGGCGTCCGTTCACGACGACTGCGAAGCAGAGCGAGGAGGAACCCAACGGTTGCCGGGAAAGGAGTTACCGAATCGGCGCTTTCCTGATTCGAGAACGGATTGGACGGCAACCGTAGAAGTCCTTCCAGGAACGCGCGGGCGGGGCGGGCGAGATCGTTGGCCCGCCCCGCCTCCCCCTTTTCGACCCCCTTTTCAGCGGAACATTCCGACCAGAGCATGAGGAGAATCCCTTGGGCAGTTACGTGATACGGCGCATCCTGCGAACGGTGCTGGTGATGGTGGGCATCAGCGTGGTGGTGTTCGCGTTCGTGCGCTCGATTCCGGGCGATCCGGCCACCGCCCTGCTGGGCGAGCGTGCCACCCCCGAGGCCGCCGCCGCCCTGCGCGAACAGCTCGGCCTGAACAAGCCCTGGTTTCTCAACCTTCAGGACCCGGCCCACCCCCTCGACGCGCAGTACCCCCGCTACGTCGGCCAGCTTCTCCACGGCGACCTGGGCAGCGGCATCAAGAGCAACATCCCCATCCGCGACGAACTCGCCGCCCGCTTTCCCGCCACCGCCGAACTCAGCCTGGCGGCCCTGCTGTTCGCCCTGCTGATCGGCCTGCCCGCCGGCATTCTGGCGGCCCTGCGGCGCAACAGCGTGTGGGACAACCTCGCCACCACGATCAGCCTGGTGGGCGTGAGCATGCCGGTGTTCTGGCTGGGCCTGCTGCTGACCTACTTCTTCGCGGTGAAACTCGGCTGGCTGCCCCCCAGCGCCCGCCTGGGCAACGAGACGAATCTGCAACCGCTCACGGGCTTCTATGTGCTCGACGCCCTGCTGCGCGGCCAGCCCGCCGCCGCCTGGGACGCCCTGCGGCACCTGATTCTCCCGGCCATCGCCCTGGGCAGCATTCCGCTGGCGATCATCGCGCGCATCACGCGCAGCAGTCTGCTGGAAGTGCTGGGGCAGGACTACGTGCGCACCGCCCGCGCCAAGGGGCTGGGCGGCCGCGCCGTGACCCTCAAGCATGCCCTGCGCAACGCGCTGCTGCCGGTCGTCACCGTGATCGGCCTCCAGGCGGGTGCCCTGCTGGGCGGGGCCGTGCTGACCGAGACCATCTTCTCCTGGCCCGGTCTGGGGTCCTGGCTGTACGACGCCATCAGCCAGCGCGACTACCCGGTGATCCAGGGCGGCGTGATCTTCGCGGCCCTGGTGGTCAGCGTGGCGAACCTGCTGGTGGACCTCAGTTACGCGATGCTGGACCCGAGAATTCAATACCGGTAAGTGGGAAGTGGTCAGTGGTGAGTGGAAACAGCAGCCGGCGCGTCTGCTCCCATCCGAGCTTTTCCCACTGACCACTCCCTACTCACCACTCCCCGAGGTATCTCATGACCACCCTCTCCCCTCCCCGAGCCGCCCGCAAGCGGCAGCCCAGCCTCTTCTGGCGGCGCTTCCGGCGCAGCACCCCCGGCAAGGTCGGGGCCATCATCGTGGCCGCCTTCGTGCTGCTGGCGATGCTGGCCCCGGTTCTGCGGCCCTACGACCCCACCACCGACCGCAACTACCGCCTGAACCTCAAGCCGCCCAGCGTGGCCGCGCTGTGGAACAAGGACGTGGCCGACATCTACCGTGACCCGGCCAGTGGGCAGGTGAATGTCTGGGCGGCCCCCTTCGGCACCGACAACCTGGGGCGCAGCGTGGCGGTGCGGGTGCTGCACGGCGCGCAGCTCAGCCTCAAGGTGGGCGTGGTCAGCACGGTGCTGGCGCTGATCGTGGGTACGCTGCTGGGCGTCTTCGCCGGGTATTTCGGCGGCTGGTTCGACAACGTGATGGGCTACCTGACCGACGTGATGCTGGCCTTTCCCAGCATCCTGCTCGCCATCGGCTTTGCCAGCATCTTTTCCAGCGACAACCCGCCGCTGCCGATCGCCGCCCTCGACCGCCTCTTCGCGCTGCACAGCCCGCAACTCGTCACCGCCATGCTGGCCGTGTCGCTGGTGCAGGTGCCGGTGTACATGCGCCTGGCCCGCGCGGTCGTGCTGAGCGTGCGCGAGCGCGAGTTCGTGCAGGCGGCCGGGGCACTCGGGGCCACCCAGGGCCGCATGATCTTCCGCCACGTGCTGCCCAACAGCCTCTCGCCGCTGATCGTGCAGGGCGCGCTGAGCATCGCCACCGCCACCATCGAGGTCGCCGCGCTGGGCTTCCTGGGCATCGGCGCGCAGCCGCCCCTGCCCGAGTGGGGCACCATGATCAGCGACTCCCGCCAGTACTACGTGGACGCCCCCTGGACCATGCTCTTCCCCGGCCTCGCCATCTTCCTGACCGTGCTGGGCTTCAACCTGCTGGGCGACGGCCTGCGGGACGTGCTGGACCCGCGCAGTACGCATTAGCTGGCAGAAGGCGGATGGCAGAAGGCGAGAGAAGGGCCTTCTGCCATTTGCCTTCCGCCCCGCTCTTCAGTCCAGCATGCCCACCAGCTCCGCCAGGTCCTCGGGGCGGTAGCGCTGGCCGGTGGCGTGGAGCAACTGGCGCGAGAGGCGCAGGGTGGGGAGGGACGACAGGTTCAGGTGGGCCGCGCCGCTGGTGCCGGTCGTGCCCTGGCCGGTGAGGTCGGCCAGGGTGTGGTAGGGCTGGAGCAGGCCCGCCGGGAGGCTGCCGCCCGTCAGGACAATCAGGTCCGCCCGCTCGGCGAGGGACAGCAGGGCCGGGTCGCGGCGGCTGACCGCAAAGGCGCGCAGGCTGGCGGGCAGGTCGCGGGCAAAGCGCTCGGCGTCAGGGAGGCTGTCGGCGGCAACGCCCACATGCTCGAAGCCCAGGCGCACCAGCGGCAGCGCCCGCGCGAGGTCCGCGCCGCCTCCCAGGAACAGGGCGCTGGCCCCGCGCGCTGCGTAGCCGCTTTCCTCCAGGGCGTCCATCAGGGCGTCGGCCAGGCTGTAGGTGCCGTGGGCACCCCCACCGACCGCGCCGCCGGTAAAGGCCACCGCGTCCACCCGCCCCACCCGACGCGCGTCCGGGTCGAGGTCCACGGCTCCCGCCACCGCCACCTCGCGCGAGGGGTGAACGAGCGCCCCGGTAAAGCGCAGGGTCCGGCAGGCCTCCAGCACCGGCCCCAGGTCGTCGCCAGGGACGCTCAGCGCCACCACCCCCACCTCCCGGAAGGCGCGGGCGGCTTGGGGCGAGTGGCCGATCAGGGCCAGGGGCGCGTCAGACGTGGCGGACATCCGCCCGAGTGTAGCGCGCGACCCCGGAAGCTGGGGCCGCTCTGGCGGGCCGCAGCCAAGGCAGAGGCCGCCCTGGGGAGGACGGCCCGGCTGCTGTTCTGTGTGGTCGTTCTGTGTGGCCTCAGTTGGGCTTACGGGTGTCCGCCTGACCGGTGCCCCCCGCCTGACTGGTATTCCCGGCCTGGCCCGCACCGCTGGCGCTGCCGGTGCTGGCCGCGCCAGCGTCGGGCGTGGGGCGGCTGGCGGCGGGTGCGCCGGGTTCCACCGCGGCTCCCCAGGTGCCGCCGGTCGTGCCTGCCTGGGTGGCCTTGGCCGGTGCGGGAGCCGGGGGCTGGGCGGCGGGTTCCTCGATGCGCTCCAGCCACATGGTGCCCACCAGGTTACGGGCGCTGCGACCGGCGCGGTGCAGGCGGTCGGCGGCTTCCGGGCTGACACTGCCGACGGCGTTCAGCACGGCCTGCCGCGCGGCGGGCACGCGTGCCAGGACTACACCGCCGGCCCCCAGCAGCAGCAGGGCCACCGTCCCGCCCCCGAGGCCCCCGTCCGTGGTGGCCTGGGCACTCTTCTGGTGCGTTCTGGCCTTCGCAGCGCGGAGCTTGGCCTTGCCCTGCTTTTCCAGCCGGGCGAGGTCGCGGGCCGCCTGCTTCCGGGCAGGGGCGATACGCTGCTCGACGGCGCGTTCCAGTTTGTCGGCGTCCCAGCGGCGCTTGCTGCGCTTCAGCTCCTTCTCGGCGTGGCGGCGGGCGCGGGCCAGCTCACGCTCGATGTCCTGGCGCTGGCTCGCCAGACGGTCTTCGACCTCGGCCAGCAGGGACTGGCCGGTTTTGCGCGCCTTCTTGAGGTCGTGCTTGGCCTGGTCACGCACCTGCGCCAGGGCCTTCTGGGCCTCGCGGCGGCGGTCCTCGGCCCGGTCCTCGGCTTCCGACAGCAGCGACTTCCCAGCCTTGCGGGCGTCCTTGAGGTGGTCCCCGAGCTGCTCCTGCGCCTGCTCCAGCGCCTTACGGGCCTGACGGCGGCGGTCCTCGGCCAGGTCCTGGGCCTGCCCGGCCAGCGACTGCACGCGGCCTTCCGCCTGCGCCAGCAGGGCCTGCCCGGCCTTGCGGGCGTGCTTGAGGTCGTGTCCCGCCTCGTGCTTCACGTGGTCCAGGGCCTTCTGGGCCTCCTGGCGGCGCTCGGCGGCCATCTCCTGCGCATCCTGCACGGCGCTGCGGGCCTCACGGGTGAGGTCGGCGGCCTTGTCCGCCACCTTCCCGGCCACGCTTCCCGCCATCTCCTGCGCGTTCTCCAGCAGGGGCTGAAGGCGGCCAGGCACCTCCTCGCGCAGCGTTTCCAGCGTCTCCGCGCCCTTGTGGGCGGCAACCTGTGCAGCGTGCTGGGCCTGATGGGCGGCACTCACCAGGGCGGGTTTGACGGTTTCGTCGAGGGTGTCGTGGGCCGTGTCGAGCAGGCCACGGGTGCCGCTCACCAGGCTCTGCCGGGCATTGCGGTTCAGGGCCAGGGCCGCCAGGCCACCGAGCAGCAGCAGGCTGGTGCCGCTCACGCCGGTATCGTTGCTCTTCATGTGATGCTCCTTTCGTGTCCCGCGCCCGCCAGGGCAGCAGGCGGGGCAACCATGCGGCCCATTGTGGAGGCAGCTCCGGCGGGGAGTGTGGGGAAAACGTAACGTGGGTTTCATGTTCTGGCCGCCCGGCGGCTCACCTTCCGCGCCGGGTGCGACACCGTAACCCGCGCGCCTCTCTGCCCCCGTCCCGAGGCTCTACACTCGGGAGCGTGACCCGCAAGGCCCGCGCCGCCACAGCTCCCTCCGCGCCGCCCCCGCCTGCGCCGTCCCCGGTGGCGGCGGGGGCGGCCCTATCGCGGCTGGAGGTCCGCAACCTTGCCACCATCCGCGACCTGACGCTGGAGCTGCGGGGCGGCTTCAGCGCCTTTACCGGCGAGACGGGCGCGGGCAAGAGCATCATCGTGGACGCGCTGGGGCTGCTGCTGGGGTCGCGCGCCAACACCGATCTGATCCGCAGCGGCGAGGACGGCCTGCTGGTGACGGGTTTCTGGGGCGGGGAGGGCGGCGACGAGTTCAGCGCCAGCCGCCGCGTGACCACCCAGGGGCGCGGCACGGCCCGGCTCGACGGCGAGGTGGTGAGCGTGCGCGAGCTTCAGGAATGGGCCTCGGGCCGTCTGACCATCCACTGGCAGCACAGCGCGGTCAGCCTGCTGACCCCCGCCAACCAGCGTGCGCTGCTCGACCGACAGGTGCCCGGCGAACTGGCCTCCTACCAGGCCGCCTACCGCGCGTGGACCGATGCACGGACCCGCCTGGAGCGGCTGCGCACGGGCGAGCGCGAGCGGGCGCGGCAGCTTGACCTGCTGAAGTTCCAGGTGCGCGAGATCGCGGAGGTGGCCCCCCAGCCCGGTGAGGAGGAACCGCTCACGGCGGAACTCACCCGGCTGTCGAACCTCGAAACCATCGCGCTGGGGGCGGCGGGGGCGCTGGAGCTGCTCTCGGACGGCGAGACGAGCGCGGCGGGCCTGATCGCGGAGGCGGTGCGGGCGCTGAATGCCGGGGCGAAGTACGACGAGACGAGCGCCCAGCTTCAGCAAGACCTGCGGGCGGCCCTCGACAGCGTGCAGGCCGTGGTGGGCGAGCTGCGCGGGGTGGCCGAGGACAGCGCCCCCGATGCCGAAGAACTCGCGCGGGTGGAAGCCCGGCTCTCGGCGCTGGGCAAGCTGCGCGCCAAGTACGGCCCGGCGCTGGAGGACGTGCTGGCCTTTCAGGCGGGGGCCGAGGAGGAACTCGCAGCCCTCACCCGCGACGAGCAGGACGCGGGCACGCTGGAGGCCGAGGCCGAACGGCTGGAGCGCGAGGTCGGGCGCGCCGGTCAGGCGCTGGACGCGGCGCGCACGCAGAGGGCGGGGCCGCTCGCCCGGCAACTGGTGGGGGTCATCCGCGAGCTGGGCATGCCGCACGCCCGGCTGGAATTCCGCCTCTCGCCCCTGCCCCAGCCCGGCCCGGCGGGACGAAGCGACGTGGCCCTGCACTTCACCGCCAACCCCGGCGAGGACCTGGGACCGCTGGCCGACGTGGCCTCGGGCGGCGAGCTGTCGCGCGTGATGCTGGCGATCAGCACGGTGCTAGGGGCCGACACGCCCGCCGTCGTCTTCGACGAGGTGGATGCAGGCATCGGCGGGGCGGCGGCGCTGGCGGTGGCCGACCAGCTCTCGCGGCTGGCCGGGGAGCGGCAGGTGCTGGTGGTCACGCACCTCGCCCAGATCGCCGCGCGCGCCGACCACCATTACAAGGTGGAAAAGCAGGTGGAGGACGGCCGCACCGTCAGCCGCGTGCGCCTGCTGTCGCCGGGGGAGCGGCTGGAGGAAATCGCCCGCATGCTCAGCGGCAACACCTCCGAGGCGGCGCTCTCGCACGCGCGGGAACTGCTGGCGCGGCCCTGAACTCAGGAGGCCCGCCCGTTGTGGCGAGGGCCGCTGCTCTGTGGGTATTTGCTCAAGGGCACCTTCAGTCGGCGGTCAGGCACGCCCCCTAAGCTGACCGCATGACCAAGACCCTGACCGCCGCGCTCGTCGTGAGCGCGGGCCTTCTCGCGGGCTGCACGATGACCGGACCCGGCAACCTGAAGGTTCATGAGGCGCTGCTGTACGGCAGCAGCCAGGAACGCCTGGTATGGGTGTACGGGAACCTGGGAGGCAGCGCCCAGTCCAGCGTGAAGCTCGGCGGAACGGCCGCAGAGCTGCGCTCCCAGGTGCAGGACCCGCTGGCGGTGCCCGGCACCCTCAGCGTGAACGGCAAGGCCGTGTACCGCCTGGGCACCAGCACCCTGACGCCGAAGCTCTCGGTCACGCGCGATACGCGGGGCCTGTTCAACGTCGCCATGAACGAGGCGGGCGGCACGGTCTACTACACCGACGGCCGGACCTGGACCCGCCTGAACGCGGGCACGGGCAGCGGCGTGGGCGGCACACCCGTCAGCGGCCTGCGCGGCGCGGGCAACCTGACCGACGCCGAGGCCGACGCCCTGGGCACGGTGCTGCTGAATCAGGGCGCGCTGGCGATTGCCGTGCTGGACCCGGCCAGCGTGCCCGACGCGCCCCTGAGCGTGGAACCCGCGCCCGGCGAGTACCGCCGGACCGCGCTGTACGTGCAGGCGGGCGTGCCCACCGTCACGGCCACGACCGGCACCGTCACCACGACCCCCGGCACCCCGACCGGAACTGCACCCACGCCCGGAGGCCGCGTGAACCTGACTGAACTCGCCAGCGGCAGCAATGCCAGCGCCAGCACCGCCGCCGTGCAGGTCGCCACCACGCAATCCGCCCTCAGTGCCCTCTACAACATCGCCTACGGGCGGCAGACGGGCACGCCCAGCGTTCCGAGTCTGCCCGCCAGTGACACGGTGGTCGGTGTATTCCTGGGCCAGCGGGCCACCGGGGGCTACGGCGTGCGCGTGACCGGGGCCACGGCCCAGGACGACACGCTGACGCTGACCGTGACGGTGACCGCCCCCGGCCCCGGCAGCATCACGACCCAGGCCCTTACCAGCCCCTGGACCATCGTGCGGGTGCCGGGCCGCTACCGCGACGTGCGCGTGGTGGACTCCCTGGGCCGCCCCTTCCCGGTCGGAACGGGTGGGGGTGAGGTTCGCTGAACACGCCGGCTCCCGGCAGGAGGGGCAAAAAGGGGCGTCCGGCACGCCCTTTTTTGGTGCCCGCCGCGCCTGTCTCCTCTGGCTGTCCTGGCAGAAGTGACCCGCCCGGTCAGGCAAAGTCCGCGAATGCTGACAGAATAAACCGGTGACGCGCCTTACCCTGAACCCTATGCGAGGCCGTGTTTCCTCCCGACGTCCCTCCTCCCGGTGGGCCGCGCCCCTGCTCGCGCTGCCCCTGCTGCTGGGGGCGTGCGCGCCTGCGGCCAGCAAGACCGCCGCGCCGCCCGTGCAGGCCAGCACCAGCGTGAGCAGCGTGTCCTTTTACCCGCGCGAGACGGGCCTGGGCTGGACGTACCTGCCGGAAGGCGAGGCGGCGGGCGGCCTGCCCTACACGCTGCGTGCCCTCGGCCCGACCTTGTTCGCGGGGCAGCCCGCGCTGGCCTTTCAACTGACCGGGCGCGGCGCGGACCAGACGTGGTACCGGCAGATCAGCGGGGCCGGGGTGCAACTCCTGGGCTTTCGCAAGCCGGGCGTGACCGTGCGCCTGGACCCCGCCTGGACCGAGGCCCCCGCCGAGAGTGCCTGGCGTGTGGGCCTGAGCTGGGAGGGCCAGAGCCGCGTCACGCTCGCCAGCGACGACGGCAAGGTGCAGACCCAGGGCACCCTGCGCTACCGCTACGACGTGCAGGACCGCCGCCGCGTGACCACGCCCGCCGGGAGCTTCGACGTGTGGGTGGTCACGCGCCAGATCAGCGACGACGTGGGCGGCCTGTTTCCGCAGACCCAGCAGCTCTGGTTTTCGCCCTTCGTGGGCGACGTGCGGACGCCCGAGGGCCTGCTGCTGACCGGGCGCAACTTTGGTGGGAAGCCCTGATGGTCCCCTTCCGCTACCCTGGGGGGATGTTCCCCGCCGCCCTACCTTCTCACGCCGGAGGCCAGCCATGAGCGAGCCGACAGCCGACCTTCAGCCCACCAGCCGCACGCCCCTGCTGGACCGGGTGAACAGCCCCGAAGACCTGAAAAAGCTCTCCCGCGACCAGCTCCCGCAGCTTGCGGCGGAACTGCGGGAAGAAATTGTGCGGGTCTGCTCGGTGGGTGGCCTGCACCTCGCCAGCTCCCTGGGCGCGACCGACCTGATCGTGGCGCTGCACTACGTGCTGAACTCGCCGCGCGACCGCATCCTCTTCGACGTGGGGCACCAGGCCTACGCGCACAAGATGCTGACGGGCCGCCGCGGCCAGATGCATACGGTCAAGAAGGAGGGCGGCCTGTCGGGCTTCACCAAGGTCAGCGAGTCCGAGCACGACGCGATCACGGTGGGCCATGCCAGCACCTCGCTCGCCAACGCGCTGGGCATGGCGCTGGCGCGCGACGCGCTGGGGCAGGATCACAAGGTCGCCGCCGTGATCGGCGACGGCTCGCTAACGGGCGGCATGGCCCTGGCCGCGCTGAATACCATCGGGGACATGAATCGCCGGATGCTGATCGTGCTCAACGACAACGAGATGAGCATCAGCGAGAACGTGGGGGCGCTGAACAAGTTCATGCGCGGCCTCCAGGTACAGAAGTGGTTTCAGGAGGGCGAGGAGGCCGGGAAAAAGGCCGTGCAGGCCGTCAGCCGGCCCCTTGCCAACTTCATGAGCCGCGCCAAGAGCAGCACGCGGCACTTCTTCGACCCGGCCAGCGTGAACCCCTTCGCCGCGATGGGCGTGCGCTACGTGGGGCCGGTGGACGGCCACAACGTGCAGGAGCTGGTGTGGCTGATCGAGAGACTGGTGGACCTCGACGGCCCGACCATCCTCCACGTCGTCACCAAGAAGGGCAAGGGCCTGAGCTACGCCGAGGCCGACCCGATCAAGTGGCACGGTCCCGGCAAGTTCGATCCGGCAACCGGGGAATCGGCGTCCAGCAGCGCCTACTCGTGGAGCAGCGCCTTTGGCGACGCCGTGACCGAGCTGGCGCGGATGGACCCCCGCACCTTCGTGGTCACGCCCGCCATGCGCGAGGGCAGCGGCCTGGTGCGGTACAGCCAGGTCCACCCCCACCGCTATCTGGACGTGGGCATCGCGGAGGACGTGGCCGTGACCACCGCCGCGGGCATGGCCCTCCAGGGGCTGCGGCCCATCGTGGCGATCTACTCGACCTTCCTGCAACGCGCCTACGATCAGGTGCTGCACGACGTGGCCCTCGAAAACCTGAACGTCACCTTCGCCATCGACCGCGGCGGCATCGTGGGGGCGGACGGGGCCACCCACAACGGCGTCTTCGACCTGAGCTACCTGCGCTCGATTCCGAATGTCGGCATCGGCCTGCCGAAAGACGCTGCCGAACTGCGCGGAATGCTGCGGGCGGCGCAGGAAAACCCCGGCCCCTTTGCCATCCGGTATCCGCGCGGCAACACGGAGCGCGTGCCGGAGGGCACCTGGCCTGAGCTGCGGTGGGGCACCTGGGAACGCCTGCAAGACGGCGACGACGTGGTGATTCTGGCGGGTGGCAAGGCGCTGGAGTACGCGCTGAAGGCCGCGCGGGACCTGCCCGGCGTGGGCGTGGTCAATGCCCGCTTCGTCAAACCCCTCGACGAGGCGATGCTGCGCGAGGTGGCGACCAAGGCTCGCGCCCTGGTGACGGTGGAGGACAACACGGTGGTGGGCGGCTTCGGGAGTGCCGTGCTGGAGGCCCTCAGCGCAATGGGGCTGCCCACGCCAGTGCGCGTGTTGGGCATCCCCGACGAGTTCCAGGACCACGCCACAGTCGAGAGCGTCCACGCCCGCGCAGGCATCGACGCCCCCGCCCTTCGCACCGTGCTGGCCGAACTGGGGGTGGATGTTCCGCTGGAGGTGTGAGGGGGGAGCGGCCAGCTTCCAGCAACAAATGACCCGTGGTGTGCCATCAGGCGAACAGCCTGCCTGCGCACCACGGGTTTTCGGTTGCAGGGACCTCGCCTTTCCGGTCACATGTCACTGCACCGCTGGAAGCTGGCCGCTGGAAGCTCCCCTCGTGAAGCTTCTCCCCCCGCCCCTTCATGCCCGCCTCTCTGCCGGGCGGTACGCTCGCCGCATGACCCCTCCCACCAACAGGCTCGCGCAGGAGTCCAGCCCCTACCTCCTTCAGCACGCGCACAATCCGGTGGACTGGTGGCCCTGGGGCGAGGCGGCCTTTGCCGAGGCGCGGCGGCGGGACGTTCCGGTGCTGCTGAGCATCGGGTACTCGACCTGCCACTGGTGCCACGTGATGGCCCACGAGAGCTTCGAGGACCCGGACACGGCCGCGCTGATGAACGCGAACTTCGTAAATATCAAGGTGGACCGCGAGGAACGCCCCGACGTGGACGGCATCTACATGACGGCCACCCAGCTGATGACCGGGCAGGGCGGCTGGCCGATGACGGTGTTCCTGACGCCGGAGGGCCAGCCCTTCTATGCGGGCACCTACTTTCCGCCGGAAGACCGCTACGGCATGCCGGGCTTCCGCCGCCTGCTGGCAAGTGTGGCGCACGCCTGGGAACAGGACCGCGACAAGTTGACCGGCAACGCCCAGGCCCTCAGCGACCACGTGCGCGAGGCGAGTCGGCCGCGCCCGGCGGCGGGTGACCTGCCGGAAGACTTCCTGCGCCGGGGCGTGGAGAACCTGCGCCGCGTGTACGACGCCGACCTGGGCGGCTTCGGGCGCGCCCCCAAGTTTCCCGCGCCCACCACGCTGGACTTCCTGCTGACGCAGCCCGGCGGCCGCGACATGGCCCTGCACACCCTGCGGATGATGGGCCGGGGCGGCCTCTACGACCAGCTCGGCGGCGGCTTTCACCGCTACTCGGTGGACGAACGCTGGCTGGTGCCGCACTTCGAGAAGATGCTCTACGACAACGCACAACTCACGCGCACGCTGCTGCGGGCCTACCAGTACACCGGGGACGACACCTTCACCCGCCTGGCCCGCGAGACGCTGAGCTACCTGGAGCGCGAGATGCTCTCGCCGCAGGGAGGCTTTTACAGCGCGCAGGACGCCGACACGCAGGGCGTGGAGGGCCTCACCTTCACCTGGACCCCCGCCGAGATTCGGGAGGTGCTGGGCGACGGCCCCGACGCCGACCTGGTGCTGCGGGTGTACGGCGTGACCGAGGGGGGCAACTTCGAGGACCCCCACCGACCGGACGCGGGGCGGCGCAACGTGCTGCACGTCCCCACACCGCCCGCCGACCTCGCACGCGACCTGGGCGAGAGCGTGGAGGCGCTGACCGCACAGCTGGACGCGGCCCGCGCCCGGCTGCTCACCACGCGGCAGCAGAGGCCCCAGCCCGGCACCGACGACAAGGTGCTGACCTCGTGGAACGGGCTGGCGCTGGCGGCTTTCGCGGACGCGGGGCGGATTCTGGGCGAAGGGCATTGGCTGGACATCGCCCGGCGCAATGCCGACTTCGTGCGCGAGCACCTGCGCCTCCCCGACGGCACCCTGCGCCATACCTTCAAGGACGGCGCAGCGCGGGTGGAGGGGCTGCTGGAGGACCACGCGCTGTACGGCCTGGGCCTGATTGCGCTGTACCAGGCGGGCGGCGACCTGACCCACCTGGAATGGGCGCGCGAACTCTGGGAGGTGGTGCGCCGCGACTTCTGGGACGAGGAGGCGGGCCTCTTCCGCTCGACCGGGGGCCGCGCCGAGACGCTGCTGACCCGCCAGGCCCAGGGCTTCGATTCCGCCGTCCTGAGCGACAACGCCGCCGCCGCATTGCTGGGTCTGTGGATAAGCCGTTACTTCGGGGAGGAGGAGGGCGAACGCCTGGCCCGCGCCGCCGTCCGCACCTACCAGACCGACATGCTGGCCGCGGCGGGCGGCTTCGGGGGCCTGTGGCAGGCGGCCGCCTTCCTGTCCGCACCGCACGTGGAGGTCGCCGTTATCGGCAAGCCGCCCGAACGCGCCCCGCTGGAACGGGTGGTGGCCCGCTTCCCCCTCCCCTTCGCGGCCCTCGCGCCCGCCGAGGAGGGGGGCGACCTGCCGGTGCTGGAGGGCAGGCCGGGGGGCGGCACCGCCTACGTGTGCGTGGGCCGCGCCTGCGACCTGCCTACGCGGGAGCCGGAGGTGCTGGCGGGGCAACTGGCAAGGCTGGAAAGGGATGAGCGATGAGTGTTGAGGAGGGGGCGCTTCCACTCATCCCTCGTTCCTCATCCCTCATCTCTTCAGCTCCCGCACCCCCTCCGGCGCGGCCACGAAGGCCAGGTCCGCCATGCCCAGGAAAAAGCCCGTCTCGACCACGCCCAGCGTGCCCTTGAGCTGGCGCTCCAGCGCGGTAGCGTCGAGGTCCTGCGGGAGCTGCGCGTCGTAGATGTAGTTGCCGTTGTCGGTCACGTAGGGCTGCGCGCCGGGCTGGCGCAGACGGCCGCCGGGCACCAGCTCCCGCAGCCGCTCGATGGTGGACAGGAAGCCGAAGCGGGCAATTTCAATGGGCAACGGGGCCTTCTCACCCAGGCGCGTGACCAGTTTGGTGTGGTCCGCGATAATCACCAGCCGCCGCGCCTGCACCTCGGTCAGCTTCTCGCGCAGCAGCGCACCGCCCAGGCCCTTGATGAGGTTGAGCTGCGGGTCAATCTCGTCCGCGCCGTCGATGGCGAGGTCGAGGGGCCGGGGGTCGAGCGGCTCGACCGGAATCCCGACCTGCCGGGCCAGCGTCTCGGAAGCGTCACTCGTCGCCACGCCCACCACGCCTTGCAGCTCACCGGACGCGAGGCGCTCCCCGATGGCCTCGATGGCGTACCTGGCCGTGCTGCCGGTGCCCAGGCCCACGCGCATTCCGCTCTGCACCAGGGCGACGGCACGCAGGGCGGCTTCCTTCTTCAGGGCCTCCAGGTCAGGCACCGTGTTCTCAGGCATAGGGTTCTCAGGCATGGGCACGAGCCTGCCGGTCGGCGTCGATGGCGGCGGCCACTGCGTCGGCGTGCCCGTCCACGGAAACGGCCAGCCAGCTCTTGACGAGTTTGCCGTCCGGGCCAATCAGGAAGGTCTGGCGCTTGACGCCCTCCGTGACCTTGCCGTACAGGTTCTTGGGACCGTAGGCCCCGATGCTCTTCAGAAACCCGGCGTCCGGGTCGGTCAGCAGCGGAAAGGGCAGGCTGTACTTCTCGGCGAACGCCTGGTGGCTCGCGGCGTCGTCGCGGCTCACGCCCAGGATGGCCGCGCCGTGTTCCCGCAGCAGGGCGCTGTCGCGGAAGTTGCAGGCTTCCTTGGTGCAGCCGGGCGTGTCGTCCTTGGGGTAGGCGTACAGCACCACGTAGCGGCCCGCGTAGTCGGCAAGGTGGTGGGTCTGGCCGCCCGCGTCGGGCAGGGCGAAGTCAGGAAAAGGCTCACCGGGCTGGAGGCGGGGGGCAGCGTCTGTCATAGGCAGAGGGTAGCGGATGGGCGTGACCTGTGGCGGGGGAAGGATAGAGGGCGCGGCAGGCAGGCAGAGCTTTTCGCCGCGTCCGGCGTCCCGCACACCGCTCCCTTATCCTGGGGCTTATGAACCTCGCCCCCTACATCGACCACACCCTGCTCAAGGCTACGGCCACCGCCGCCGACATCCGCCAGCTCTGCGCCGAGGCCCGCGAGCATTCGTTCTATGCCGTATGCGTGAATCCGGTGTATGTCCCGCTGGCCGCCGCCGAACTCGCGGGGTCGGGCGTGAAGGTCGCCACGGTCTGCGGCTTTCCGCTCGGGGCCATCCTGCCGGAGCAGAAGGCTGTCGAGGCCCGCCTGAGCGTGGAGGCGGGCGCGGACGAGGTGGACATGGTGATTCACATCGGCGCGGCGCTCGCGGGCGACTGGGACGCGGTGGAGGCCGACGTGCGGGCGGTGCGCCGGGCCATTCCCGACACGGTGCTGAAGGTCATCATCGAAACCTCCTACCTGAACGACGAGCAGAAACGGGGCGCGACCGAAGCGGCGGTGCGTGGCGGGGCCGACTTCGTGAAGACCAGCACCGGCTTCGGCACGGGCGGCGCGACCGTGGAGGACGTGCGGCTGATGCGTGACGTGCTCGCGGGCCGCGCGCAGATCAAGGCCGCGGGGGGCGTCCGCACCCCCGCCGACGCCGCCGCGATGATCGAGGCGGGCGCGACCCGGCTGGGCACCTCGGGCGGCGTGGCGCTGGTGGGCGGCGAGGGGAACGGTGCCGGGTACTGATTCGGTGGCCGGACGCGAGGTCATCCTGGCCTCGGGCAGTCCCCGGCGGCGCGAGCTGCTGACCAACCTGGGCGTGCCGTTTCGCGTGGTCGTCAGCGGTGAGGCCGAGGACAGCCCCGAAGCAGACCCCGCGCGGCTGGCGGGCGAACTGGCGGCGCTCAAGGCGCGGGCGGTGGCCCGGCTGCACCCGGAGTCCGTCGTTATCGCGGCCGACACGGTGGTCGCCGCCGGACCCGACCTGCTGGGCAAGCCCGGAGACGAGGCCGAGAACCGCACCTTCCTGCGGCGGCTCGCCGGGCAGACGCATCAGGTGTACACGGGCGTCACCGTCCTCACCCCCGGCACGGAAAGCAGCGGCGTGGAGCGCACCGACGTGGCCTTCCGCCCCCTGTCGGACGCGGAGGTCGCCCACTACGCCGCCACCGGCGAGGGGCTGGACAAGGCGGGCGGGTACGGCATCCAGGGTGTGGGGATGGCGCTGGTGGCCCGCATCGACGGCGACTACTCGAACGTAGTCGGCTTTCCGCTGGCGCTGGTGATCCGGCTGCTGCGGGGGGCGGGCGTGGGGGTGTGGGGGGAGTAGGGGGAGGCGGGACGCGGTGCGCGGGACGCAGTAAAAACCAGGTACCGCGCACCGCGTCCTGCGCACCGCCTCCCTACTCGACCCGCGTTTCCAACACAATCTCGCTGTTCAGGCTCGCCGCCACCGAGCAGTACTTCTCGTGGCTGAGGTGGGCGGCCTTTTCCAGGGCCTCCTGGGTCAGGCCCTCGCCGCTGGCGATGTGCCGCACGGTGATGGTGGTGTAGCGCTTGGGGGCAGTATCGGCGCGCTCGCCCTCCACCTCGATGCGGTAGCTAGTGAGGGGCGTGCGGCGCTTTTTCATGATCTCCACGATGTCGTAGGCGGTGCAGGTCGCCAGGGCACCCAGCAGCGCCTCCATCGGGGAGACGCCGACCTTGACGGGACTATTGTCGATCAGAAGCTGGTGGCCGCTCTCGCTGACGCCGACATACCGTTGCTCGCCCAACCACGTGACATGCAGGGTCTTCTTGTTGGAAACCGTCATGGGTGCAGCCTAGAGCATTTGACGTAAAAAGAACCCCTCACCGCAGGGCAAGGGGCAGGCGTCCCAGCGGTTCAGAGCAGGCGGTCGTCGGCCACGCCGTGCAGGTCCAGACCCAGGTCGAGGTCTTCCTCGTCCTCGTCGGGGGTGGGGAGGCAGACGCGGAAGGTGGCCCCGCCGCCGGGCGTGTCCGTGACCTCGATGGTGCCGCCGTGGGTGGTCACGACCTGCTGGGCGATGGTGAGGCCCAGGCCGGTGGACCCGGCTTCCTTGCCCCGGTAGAACTTGTCGAACACGCGCGGCTTGATGTGGTCGGGGATGCCGGGGCCGTGGTCGATCACGGCGGAGCAGGCCTGCCGCCCCTCCTGCCACACCTCCAGATTGACCAGATCGGGCGAACCGCACACGCGAATGGCGTTGCTGACCAGATTCACGAACACCTGCGTCAGGCGGCCCGGATCACCCACGATTTCCAGGTCGGGGGCCGTGGTGGCCTTGACGCCGTAGTCGCGCCCCACCTGCCGCACCAGGTTGCCCAGGTTCACGAAGTGCATCTCGATGCCCTGCACCAGTTCGCCGCGCGAGAGTTGCAGCAGATCGTTGACCAGACGGGTCATGTTCTCGGCCACGCGCTGCGCGTCCTGCAAGGTCTGGGAACCGCCCACCTCGCGTTCGGCGCGGCGCAGGTACCCCAGCAGGGCCGTCAGCGGCGTGCGGAGTTCGTGGCTGGTCTCGGCCAGGAAGGTCTTCTGGAGGTTGAGGGCTTCTTCGAGTTGCCGGGCCTGGTCTTCCAGGCGCTGGCGCTGGCCCTCCGCGATGCCGCGCAGCCGCTCGACCTCCTCCAGGCGGGCACGCAGCGAGAGGTTCAGCTCGCGCACCTCCTGCTCGGCGCGTTCGCGGCGGTCGCGGGCATCGGCCTCCGCGATGGCACGCTTGACGCTGGGGGGCAGGCGCTCCAGCCGCTGCTTGAGGATGTAGTCGGTCACGCCCTGACGCAGGGTGTCCACCGCCACCTCCTCACCCATTGCCCCGGTCACGATGATGAAGGGGAGGTGCGGGGCGCGGGCGTGCGCGGCCTTGAAGGCGCTCAGGCCGTCGTAGCTGGGCAGCGCGTAGTCGCTCAGAACCAGGTGCGGGCGGTGCGTGTCCAGGGCGTGCAGGAACTCGGCCTCGGCCTCCACGCGCTCGATCTCGACCGGCCAGGGCAGCTCGCCGTCCAGGCTCATCGCAATAAGTTCATGGTCGAGTTCGTTGTCTTCCAGATGCAGAATCCGCAGGGGCTGTCCGGCCTCGGGAAGCGCGTGGTCGGGGGCGGGATCGGGGGCGGTCATGCGGCATCTCCAGTGGGGGGCGTCAGGGGCAGGGTGACGAAAAAGGCGGCACCCTCGCCCGGCAGGGCCTCGGCATGCACCCGGCCCCCGTGGCGGGTCACGATGCGGCGGACGTTGGCGAGGCCGATGCCGGTCCCCTCGAACTCCTCGGCGCGGTGCAGGCGTTGAAACACACCAAACAGTTTATCCGTGTACTTGGGGTCGAAGCCCACGCCGTTGTCCCGCACGATCACGGTCACCTCCTGGGCGCTGGCCTGCGCAGTCACGCTGATGCGGGCCTGCTCGCGGGTGCGGGTGTACTTGATGGCGTTGGACAGCAGGTTGGTCAGCACCTGGGTCAGCAGCGCCGAGTCGCCCTGCACGGTGGGCAGCGGTCCGAACTCGGCCACGATGTCGCGGCCCACGCGGTCGGGTTCCAGCGTCTGCCAGACCTCGCGCACCGCGGCGTTCAGGTCCACCGGGCCGCGCCGCAGTTCCTGGCGGCCCATGCGCGAGAACTCCAGCAGGTCGTCGATCAGCTGGCTCATGCGCCCCGCCGCGTCGGTGATGACGCCCAGGTACCGCTCGCTCTTGGGCGACATGCCCCCGGCGACTTCCTTGCGCAGCAGGTCCCCGAAACCCACGATATGGCGCAGCGGCGTCCGCAGGTCGTGAGACACGCTGTAGCTGAAGGCTTCCAGCTCGCGGTTGGCGTCCTGAAGCTCCAGCGTGCGCTGCTGCACCCGTTCTTCCAGCGACTGGTTGAGCAGCTGGAGGTCGGCCTGGGCCTCCTCCGCTTCCAGCCGCAGCGCGTCGTTGTCGAGCGCCGTGGCAAAGCGCTTGGCGAGTTCGTGGGCGAGGTCGTGGTCGCGGTCGGTGGCGGCCTGCCGGTAGGCCAGACCCAGCACGCCGCGCACCGATCCGTCGCGGCCCACCAGGGGATACAGGACCGCGCCCGTCGCGTTGACCTCGTGCAGCATCGGGTACTGGGCGTCGTGGACAAACAGCGGGTCGTCGCTCGCCGCGACCTGCGCCAGGGCCTGCCGGGCCGCCTCCTGCGCGGGGGGCGAGATCTGGCGCAGATCGAGGCGGGAGGTCGCCAGCAGCGGCAGTTCGGGCGGCATCCCCCACAGTGCCGCACTCTCGGCCAGCCGCTGCGTGATCAGTTCCAGCGCCACGTGGTAATGCCCGCCGCGCGAGGCCAGCGGGTCCTCCGCACGCGCCGAAAGCTGCTCGGACACGTCGGCCAGCAGGCGCGAGGCAGCCTCGGCGTAGACCTGATCGTCCACGTCGGTGCTGGTGCCCACCCACTCCAGCACCTGCCCCTGCGCGTCACGGACCGGCAGGCCGCGCGTCACGAAGGTGCGGTAACGGTCCTCCGCGCCCAGCAGACGGTGTTCGGCCTCGAAGGGCCGCTGGTGGCGGACGGCGGCGGCCCAGCGCATCTGGTACTCGCCGCGGTCTTCCGGGTGAATCAGGTTCAGGAAGCCGGAGCCGGACCGTTCCGGCCCCACGTACTCCTCCCAGCGGCGGTTGAAGTAGGTGGGCTGGCCGTGCGGGTCGGTGAGCCAGACGATCTGCGGCATCCCCTCCAGCACCCCCCGGTAACGTTCCTCGCTGCGTTGGGCCAGGCGCTCGGCCACCAGGCGGTCGTGGATGTCGGTCGCGCTCGCCACCCACTCGGTCACGCTGCCGTGGGTGTCCGGCGAGGGGTCCTCACCGACCCCGGCAGAGATGGGGGCCACGCGCAGCACGAACCAGCGGTAGGTGTGGCCCGGCCCCACCGCGAGCCGCACCTCGCACTGGGCGCGCGCGTGGGTGGCGGCGGCCTCGGCCCACAGGCCGTCGTAGGTGGCGCGGTCCTCGGGATGGACCCGCTCGCGTACCTGCTCGCCGCCCAGACGCTCACGGTGCTGCGCGTTCACGTAGGTCACGTTCCCCTGCGGGTCACTCACCCACAGCATGTGGGGGATGGCGTCCAGCACCGCGCGCGAGCGGCGTTCCTCGGCCTGCACGGCCCGCTCGGCCTCCACCCGGTCGGTCACGTCGCGCACGACCTCCAGCAGCCCCAGCACCTCACCCTGCTGGCCCACCACCTCGCTGCGCTGCGCCTCGCCGGAAAACACGCTGCCGTCCTCCCGGCGGTAGGGCGTGGTGAGCGCCTGAAAGGTCGAGCGGCCCTCCAGGCGGCGGTCGAGGTGCAGCCGCCCCAGCACCTCGCCCACCAGCGCCCCCGGCGTGTAGCCGAACTGCTCGGTCAGGGCGCGGTTGACCAGCCGCACCCGGCCCTCCGCGTCCGCGAAGGCCGCCGCGTCCTGAATCGACTGGAAAATCGCCTCGAACTCGGCCCGCGACTGCTCCAGCCGGACCCGCGACTCCGCCAGGGTCCGGCTGGCCTCCTCGGCCCGCTCGCGCGCCCGCACCTGCGCCTGGGTCAGCAAAAAGGCCAGGCCCGCCACCAGCAGCCCCGCCACCAGCACCACGACCGGCACTTCCGCCACCGCGTCCCGCCCGAAGCTGCCCGGCGCGCTGAAGGCCAGTTCCCAGTCGCCCCCCGCCGCCTTCAGAGAGGTGCGGCCGCGAAAGCTGACGTGCTCCTCGGCGTCCGGCGCGCCCAGAACCTCGCCGTTCAGCAGGGTCCGCACGGCCACGCCCGGCATGGCGTCCGGCGGCGTCAGCCCCGCCAGGAAGTGGTCGGTGCGCAGCGCGAGGTACATCAGTCCCCGCAGGTCGCCGCCCTCACGCACCGGCAGGAGCAGCAGCAGCCCGTCGAGCTGCTCGCCATCCGGGCCACGCTGCACCAGCTTCACCGGACAGCTGCTCTGGAGGTCTCCCCGGTCGCGCGCGCGCAAGATGGCCGCGCGGCGGCACGGTTCGGACATCATGTCGAAGCCCAGCGCCGTGCGGTTCACGGCGGTCAGGGGGGCGATTCGCCCGATAGGTGCATGTGCAGCGCCGTTCGGCCCCTGCACCCAGCGGACGAACCCGACCGCCAGCACGCCGGGATAACGCTGCTCCAGGTCGAGCTGATCCACGTAGGCCGAGAAGGTCGCCTGATCCGGGCCACCCTGCACCTGCCAGAAGGACCGGGCCGCCCGCAGCAGGTTGTCGTAGTCGCTCAGGCGGTTACGCAGGCTGGCGGTGTAGGCGCTCACCTCGCGCCCGAAGCGTGCGTCCTGCTGCCCCACCACGAAGTGGTTGAGCAGCAGCGCCGTGAAGACGCTCAGCAGCAGCACCAGCACCAGCACCGCCAGGGGAATGCGCCGCTGGCGGGACAGCGCCCCCCTCAAGGCCGCGCCTCCAGCGCCCCCAGAAAGACGCCCACCGGCACCGGCACGCCCGTCCAGGCCAGAAAGGCCAGCCGGGCCTGGTGCGCCAGCATCCCCAGCCCGTTCTCCGCACGCACCCCGGCCGCGCGGGCCTCCCGCAACAGGCGCGTCTCGCGGGGCTGATAGACCATGTCGTACACCAGCGCCCCCGGCGCGAGGGCCGTGAAGTCGAAGCCGGGGAGGGGCGTTGAGGTCGGGTCGGAGAGGCCCGCGCTGGAGGCATTCACCAGCAGCGTCACCGCCCCCCAGGGCACCCCGCCGGGGGAGGCTGCCTGCCCGCCCAGGTCACGGGTCAGGGCCTCGGCCTTCTGACGGGTGCGGTTCAGCACCCAGACGGCCCGGCCCTGCGAGCGCAGCGCCCACACGGCGGCCCGCGCCGCCCCGCCGGCTCCCAGCACCACCGCCTGGCCCCCGCCCGCCGCCCCGGCCTCCGCCAGTGCGGCCAGCAGCCCCGGCGCGTCAGTGTTCTCCCCGGTCAGCCTTCCCTCCCGGTGAATCACCGTGTTCACGGCCCCGATGGCCCGCGCCGCCTCCGAGAGGTCGTCGAGATGCGCGAGCGCCGCCTCCTTATGCGGCAGGCTCAGATTCGCGCCCAGCACGCCGGGCAGGCGGAGCTGCTCCAGCGCCGCCGGAAGCTCCGCCACCGGAACCCGCAGCGCCTGATACTCACCTTGCAGACCGGCTGCGGCAAAGGCGGCGCGGTGCATGGCCGGAGACAGCGAGTGGGCCGCGGGGTCGGCGTACAGGAAGGCACGCAGCAGGCCGGAAGCCGAACCGCCAGGAGAGGGCACGCCGTAGGTCACGCGCCTCAGTGTACTGTCCGGGTCGCGGCCCGCGTGCCCCACCCCCCGCCAGGCTGCGGCTTTAGCCTTTCTTTGAGGGTGACGCCGGGGGCCGGAGATTGTGCCCCTCCCCACGTCTCCCCTGTCACAGACGCCAGAGAATGAGGGCGTCCGAATGACCCTTTCCATCCCCGACTCCCGCCAGCCAACCCCTGGGGGGAGAGTGCGCTTTGCCGCACCCGCGCCCCACCGACAGGAGCCAAGTTGACAGAACGTACCCCCGGCCAGCCCGCCCCCGTTCCCTCGGCCAAGACCGAGGCCCAGAGCGGCGGCACCACCGCGACCCTGCACCTCGCCAACCAGCGCGAGGCCTTTGCGCTGCTCGGCGCGGGCGACGCCAACCTGCGCCGGATGCGCGAGCTGACGCCCGCCAAGATCATCGCGCGCGGCGAGACCGTCACCATCACCGGCGACAGCGCCGACGTGCAGGCCGCCGAACGCATGGTGCGCGACGCGCTCGACGTGGTGCGCACAGGCGGCGAACTCACCCCCGAGAGCCTGCTGCGCAGCGCCCGCCTGAGTGGCGAGGGCCGCAGCCTGGCCGCCGAGACGCAGGTCAGCGGCCTGAGCCTGCCGCGCGGCCTCAAGCCCAAGACACCCGGCCAGAAAACCTACCTCGAAAAGATCGAGAACGCCGACATCACCTTCGGCGTCGGCCCCGCCGGGACGGGCAAGACCTACCTGGCCGTGGCGATGGCCGTGCAGGCCCTCAAGGCCAAGAAGGTCAAGCGCATCATCCTGACCCGCCCGGCGGTCGAGGCGGGCGAGCGGCTGGGCTTCCTGCCCGGCGACCTCCAGGCCAAGATCGACCCCTACCTGCGCCCCCTGTACGACGCGCTGTACGACATGCTCGACCAGGAGAAGTTCGAGTCGTACCTGACGAGTGGCGTGATCGAGGTGGCCCCGCTGGCATTCATGCGCGGGCGCGCGCAACCGCTGACCAGCCAGGTGTTGACGCCCCTGGGCTGGCGCGAGATGGGCAGCCTGGAAGTCGGGGACCACGTCATCGGCTCGGATGGCCGTCCGACGCGCGTGCTGGGCGTGTATCCGCAGGGCGAAAAGGACAGCTACCGCGTCACCTTCAGCGACGGCTCCAGCGTGGAGTGCTGCGAGGAGCACCTCTGGACGGTGTACACCGCTTCCGACAAGCGGCGCGGCCAGCCGGGACGGGTGCTGGAAACGCGCGAGATGATGGGGAACCTGAAGGCGGCGCACCAGTACCGCTATGAGATTCCGATGCTGAGTGCCCCCGCCGAGCTGCCCGAGCAACCTGTGCCGCTCGACCCCTACGCGCTGGGCCTGCTGCTGGGCGACGGCTGCACGACCTGCACCACCACGCCCAGCTTCTCGACCGCCGACCCCGAACTGGTGACGGCGCTGGAAGCCGCGCTGAACCCGGTGGAGGCCGAACCCGTCTTGGCCCTCACGCACCGTGGGGCTTACGACTACACTCTGCGCCACACGGCGGGGGGACGCGGCGGCCTGCGCGTGGCGAACCCAATCACGACCGCGCTGCGCGAGCTGGGGCTTTCCGGCAAGACCTCCTCGCAGAAGTTCGTGCCCCAGGCCTACAAGCAGAACGCGCCCGCGGTGCGCCTCGCTGTGCTGCAAGGGCTGCTGGATACGGACGGCGGGCCGGTCACGCAGGAAGGCCGCACCTGCCGCATCCAGTACACGACCACCTCGGCGCGGCTCGCGGACGACGTGACCGAACTGGTGCAGTCGCTGGGCGGGGTGGCCCACCGCCGCGTGCGGGCCGCTGAAGGCCGGACGTCGGGCCACGCGCACGGCCGCCCGGTTGCTTACCGCCATGACGCGCACGTGCTGGACATCCGCCTACCTGCGGGCATCGCCCCCTTCCGCCTGACACGCAAGGCCGAGCGGTACGCGGCGCACGGCGGCGGGCGGCCGATGCGCTTCATCACGAGCATCGAGCGGGTGGGCCGTGCGCCCATGCAGTGCATCCGGGTGGCGGCGGCGGACGCCCTGTACGTCACCGAACACCATATCGTGACGCACAATACCCTGAACGACGCCTTCGTCATCCTCGACGAGGCGCAGAACACCACCGGCGAGCAGATGAAGATGTTCCTGACCCGCATGGGCTTTTCCAGCAAGGTGGTCGTAACCGGCGACGTGACCCAGATCGACCTGCCGCGCCACGTGACCAGCGGCCTCGCGGTCGCCAAGCGCGTGCTGAGCCGCATCGAGGGCATCGCCTGGCACGAGTTCACCGACGTGGACGTGGTGCGTCACCCCCTGGTCGGCAAGATCATCCGGGCCTACGAGCAGGCCGAGGACGCCGAGCAGGACAAGCGGGCCGCCCGCCGGGGCGAGTTCGCCAGCATCCCGGAGGCAGAAGGGGACGCTGAAGGCTGAAGGCAGAAGGCTAAAGGCAGAAGGCCGGGGGCGCTCCAGCAGTGGCCCCCGGCCTTCTTTTTGCCATCTGCCTTCGGCCACCTGCCATCTGCCGCCCACCTTCTGCATTACCCTTTCCCCGTGATTGACCTGATCGCCCGCAAGACCCCGCCCGCCGGCCTGCGCCCCGCCCTGCGCGCCAGCCTCGCGGCAGCCATGCGGCATTTCGGCGTGGAGGACCGTGAGGTGACGGTGGTGCTGGTGGGCGACCGGGCCATCCGCGCGCTCAAGCAGGAGCACTGGGGCGAGGACGCCGCCACCGACGTGCTGAGTTTTCCCACCTGGGAACCCGGCGACCCCTTCATGCCGCCGCACCTGGGCGACATCATCATCAGCCTGGACACGGCGGGGCGGCAGGCGCAGGCGCGCGGGCACAGCCTCACGCGCGAGGTGGCGCTGCTCGCCAGCCACGGCCTCACGCACCTGGTGGGGCACGACCACCCGCACGCGGAGGGCCTGGGCTTCGAGGAGGGCGCGACCGGGCCGGAATGGCAGGTCTTCCACGACGCCTGGGCGGCGGCACGCGCGGCCCTCCCAGAAGGCACATGAGGTCGGACGGCTCAGCCCTCTCGCTCCGCCGCTGGGTGCGCTCGGCGGGCTTCGCGTGGGCGGGCGTCTCGCAGGCCTACCGCACCCAGGCGAACTTCCGCATTGAGGTGTGGGCGGGGGTCCTGGCCGTGGCGCTGGCGCTGCTGCTGCGCGCGCCCCTCGCTCCCATCCTGCTGGCCTGCGCGCTGGTGCTGGGTCTGGAACTGGTCAACACGGCGCTGGAGGCGGTGGTGGACCTCGTCAGTCCGGAGCTGCACCCCCTCGCGAAGGTGGCGAAGGACGCGGCGGCGGGGGCCGTACTGGTCGCCAGCGTGGGCGCGCTACTGGTGGGGCTGGCCGTGCTGGGGCCGCCGCTGCTGCGCGCCCTGGGCTGAAGGACCCGCTGCCTGCCCCGCCCGGCTAGAATGCCGCCCATGGCCTTTCTGTCCGTCCTGCTCCTGGGTGTCGCGTTCGTGGTGGGGAGCCTGCCGCTGGGGCACTGGCTGCTTGCCCGCCTGGGGGTGAACACGCGCACCCACAGCGCCTACAACCTGGGGGTCGAGAACGTGCTGCGGCGGGTGGGGCCGGGACCGGCGCTGACGAGCGCGGCGCTGGACTTCGCCAAGGGGTTCGTGGCCGTGCTGATGGCCTCCAGCCTCCACTCGCCGGAACTGTGCGTGCTGGCGGCCCTCGCGGCGTACCTGGGGCACCTCAACCCGCCGCGCTTCCTGTACGGCGACATGCCCCCGCGCGGGCGCGGCAACCTGGTACTGCTGGGCGTGCTGGCGGGGCTGTCGGTGGCGGGCGGCCTGAGCCTGTGGCTGACGGTGCTGCCGGTGGTCGTGTACGCCACCGCCGTGGGTTTCTGGGGGTACGTGAGCACGGCGACAGTTGCGGGGCTGCTGACCTTCGCGGGGCTGGTGGCGCTGTCGCCGCTGGGCATTCCCGCCAAGCTGGGGGCGCTGGGGCTGCTGGTGGCCGCCACCTGGCGCTTCAAGGAAAACCTGGGGCGCATCCTCGACCGCACCGAGCCGCGCTTCGGGGAGGACGTGCCGATGGCCGGGAAACGCCCCGACCAGGTGGTGACGGCCTTCATGATTCACCCCATGACGCTGGAGAACTTCTGGCAGTCCTCGCGCTTCGCGTGGATGAAACCGCTGGTCGAGCGCGGCGTCATCAGCGAGGCGAGCGTGCGGCAGATGGCGCAGAACCTGCGCCCCATGAAGGTGGGCGAACTGCACGGCATCAAGACGGTGGAGGGCAAGGAAATCCGCTGCTACCTGCTGAGCAGCCCCCTCCTCCCCGACGTGTTCCGCGACCAGCCCGAACTCGCCACCCGCCGCGCCATCGAGGGTGCCCGCCTCGCGCACGAGCTGGGGGCGGAGGTGTTCGGCCTGGGGGCCTTCTGGAGCGTGGTGGGCAACAAGGGCGTGGACGTGCAGGCCGCCGTGCCCGAGATCACGGTCACCAACGGCGGGGCCTACACCAGCGGCACCATCAAGGCCGCCATTCCCGGCATCCTGGAACACTTCCAGCAGACGGGCCGCGACCTGAAGCAGGCGACAGCGGGCATCGTGGGCGCGAACGGCGTGGTGGCGTTCGGCATCGCGCGCACCATCGCGCCGCAGGTGGGCAAGATCATCATGGTCGGGCGCGACATGGAGCGGCTGAACCGCAGCGCGAACACCCTGCGCCGCGCGGCAAAGGACACCGAAATCGTCACCACCACGGACTACAGCACCCTCAAGGAGGCCGACCTGATCTTCAGCGCCACCTCCGACCCGAACCCCGTCATCTTTCCGCAGCACGTCAAGCCCGGGGCCTGGCTTTTCGACGAGGGCCGCCCCGCCGACGTGGACGAGAGCGTGCGCGAGGTCCCCGGCGCGCGCATCATTCCCGGCGGCGTGGTGCGCCCCCCCGGCGGCATGACCAGCAACATCGACCTGCAATTCGGGGAGGGCGCGGTGCCCGCCTGCCTCGCGGAGACGCTGATCATCGCCGCGACGGGCGAACACGACCGCAAGAGCCTGGGGCCGCAGACGCTGACGGAGAACATCAATTTCTTCGTGGAGCAGGCGGAGGAGCTGGGCTTCACGGTGGTGGATTGAGACAGTTTCCGGCCACGCCGTGAGTCTTCGGGAAAGGGCCGAAGGCTCTATTTACGAGCTGCCCCGCCAAGCCTTCACGCCGCGTCAGAAAGACTCATCCTCGCCACCTGGACAGAGGGCGTATCTTGCCGGGCGATGGGCCTGCGCTTTCCTCTTCCCCTCCGCCCGCTGCTGCTGGCAGGCCTGACCCTCGGGGGACAGGCAGCCGCGACAGAGTTCCCGGTGGGGCTGGGACCGGTGGTGCCTGCGCGTCCACTGAACGAGGCGGCCCTGACCTGCCCCGCGCCCACCGACCCGCTGGAACGGGCACTGTGGAACGTGACCACGGAGGGCGGCCAGCCCGACCACTCCTGCGCCAACGCTTTCCTGAACTACCTGCGGACGCCCAGTACGCCGGGGCAGCCGGACGCTTTTGACCGGATGGCAGAACAGGTGCGCCAGGCCCGCAGCGAGGTCCTGCTCGCCAACATGCAGTGGCAGGCGGGTGAGGGGCATCCGGGGTGGACCTTCGCGCAGGCGGTGCGCGACCTGTACGGCAAGGTCAGGGCGAACCCGGCAGCCTATCCGGCGGGCATGACGGTGCGCGTGTCGCTGGGAGGCTACCCGGATCTGCAACGTCCGCAGGGCGGCACGCAGGCGCTGGAACTGGTGCGTGACCTCACGCGGCTGGGCGTGCCGCTGAACGACGCGGCGGCAGGCTGGCACCTGGCCGTCGCCAACTACGATTACTTTCCGCACAGCCACGCCAAGCTGGACGTGATTGACGGCGTGGACCTGACGGTGTCGGGGTACAACTACACCGACGTTCACCTCCCCGACACGGTGCCGGGCGGCTGGGGCCTGCACGACCTGGGCCTGCGGATGCGCGGGCCGGTCGCGCAGGACGGCGTGACTGTGTTCGACGACTTGTGGCGACACTCCCGCCAGGTGAGTTGCCCGCCCGCAACGGCGGCAGAGGCGGTGCTGCGCTCCTGCACCCTGGTCGCGCCCGAGGCCCCCACCCACCCGGCCCCCGCCCAGTTGCTGGTGCCTGCCGGGGACGCGCGGGCCTTCCTGCTGTACCGCCGCCCCGGGTTCGACCAGGCCGACCGCGCGCAGTTGGCGCTGTTCGGCGCGGCGCGGCAGTCGCTCGACCTGATGCAGGTGGAGTTCAGCCCCAGCCTGCACTGCTGGTTCGCCTACCTGAACCCCGACGACTGCCCGGTGACGGCCTGGCCGCCGTACTTCCGCGCCATTCTGGACGCGCTGGAGCGGGGCGTGAAGGTCCGGGCGCTGATGGTGGACTACGGTACCGACCAGTTCGCCAACCGCAGCGGTGTGGCCCTGATGCGCCTGGAGGCACGGCGGCGCGGCCTGGAGGACCGCTTCGAGGCGCGCTACGTCACCTTCAACATGCACACCAAGGCCATGACGGTGGATGACCGGATGGTGGTGGTCGGCAGCATGAACCTGCACTTCTCCTCCTGGGGACCCCTGGGGCTGAACGAGGCCGTACTGGCGACGACTGACCCCCGGGCGGTGGCCGAACAGCGCGCCAGCTTCGAGGACCTGTGGGCACATCACAGCCGTGAGATTCCGCAGGAATGGTGGATGCGGAACGTGGAGCCGCCCCCGCGCTGATTCTTCCGGGACTTCCCGCACCCTCTGGCCCCGCCTCCCCGCCTACACTGGGGGGGTGACGGGAGCCTCAGGTGGTTGAACGCATTCATCTCGCCAAGCCGCGCGGCTTTTGCGCGGGCGTGGTCATGGCGATTCAGGCGGTGGAAAAGGCCGCCCGGAACGAGGAGAGGCCGGTGACGGTCTACCACTCCATCGTGCATAACCACACGGTCGTGGAGCGGCTGGAGGAGCAGGGCGGCGTGCAGTTCGTCGAGAGCCTGGACGACCTCACGGCGCTCCCGGCAGGCAGTGAAACGGTGGTCTTCAGCGCGCACGGCATCAGCCCCGCCGTACGTGAGCGGGCGCGGGCGCTGGGGCTGAGTACCATCGACGCGACCTGCCCCCTCGTCACCAAGGTCCACACCGAGGCCAAGAAGTACGCCCGCGAGGGCTACACCATCCTGCTGATTGGCGACAGCGCCCGGCATCAGGAGGTGATCGGCACGCGCGGCGAGGCCCCCGAACAGACCATCGTGGTGGGCGTGCTCGGCAAGACGGGCGAGGGCCTGCACGACCCCCACACCGTCGAGGTGCCCGACCCGGAGCGCGTGGTGGTCCTGACCCAGACCACCCTGAGCGTGGACGACACCCGGCGGACGGTGGACATTCTGAAGGCCCGTTTTCCGGCGCTGGTGGTGCCCCCCAGCGAGGACCTGTGCTACGCCACCAAGAACCGCCAGGACGCCGTAAAGGCCATCGCCCCACAGGTGGACGCCTTTCTGGTCCTGACCAGCACCCATTCCAGCAACGGCATGAGATTGCTGGAACTCGCCCGCGACCTGTGCGGCCGTGCCGAGCGCCTGGAAACCGACGCCGACCTCGTGGGCCTCGACCTGACCGGCGTGCGTTCGCTGGGCGTCACCAGCGCGGCCAGCACCCCCGACGACCTGGTGCAGAACGTGGTCGCCTACTTCCGCCGCCTGAATCCGAATCTGGAAGTCATCGAGGAGGGCGAGTGGGAAAACATCGAGTTCCGCGAGCCGAAAAAGATCCTGCCGACGCAAACGCTGCCCCGCACGATGCAATAGGCGCGGAGGTGTGCAGGTGTTGGGTGAGGCGGGGCAGGCGGGTAAGCATTGCTTGCCACTTCCCCTGTGTGAATCTCCCCTCAGGAGGCTGAGGAGCCTTCCAAGTGGTCCCCGATGCCAGGTCTGTTCACCCCCACCCAGCCTCCCCCCTCAAGGGGGAGGGCTTTTTTTATCGTCCCACACGTTGTCTTCTTTTTGAAAGAAACCTCTCTGCCTTACTCAGCCCCAAGGGGAAAAGCCATAAGCCCGCCTCCACGTTCTTTTTTCCACCCCCACCCGCCAAAGCTCCCGTTTCCCCTGTCTCCTCAACTTTGGAGCCGACGCCCAGGTCCCACCCTCCAAGCGGTCAGGCTTGGAAGAGGAGCCGTTTGGGCCGCCCGGCGGGCTGTGCCTGGCGACCAGCGGGAAACCGGGGCGAAGCCTGACCCCCTTCCGGCATAAGGAACCCCCTTGCCTAGCGCAGCGCCGCTCCCCCCTGCCCCCCGGTGGGGGGTAGGGGGGCTGGGGGGGCGGGGGGAAGCTCGCTACAAGATGCCCTGCCCCAAAAAACATCCCAGTCCCTACCCATCCCGCACCAGCCCCGTCTTCAGAAACTCGCGCAGCAGCGGTTCGAGGTCATGCAGCGCGAGGTCCCCGCGCATGGCGTACTCGGCGGGCGTCAGCTTTTCCCACAGCGCGCGCAGAAAACCCAGGCCTCCCGTACCGTGCTGCAAGCGGAAACTGCGGTGAATGTCGGTGATGGCATTCAGGGCGTCGCGGCCCCGCAGCGTCAGGGTGTACTGCTGGTGTGCCCACCCGGCCAGGCTGCGGGGCAAAATCAATGTCTGCGGGCGCAGGGGGGCGGGAAAGGCCCCCTCGTAGGGCAGCGCGGCGGGCATGGTGGCGACCACCTCGCCCCCGGCATAGAAAATTGCGCCGGTCGGACAGGCGTGCAGGCCGGTAAAGTCCTCGGTGAGGTTGAACTTCCAGGCCCGGCTGCCCACGCCGCTCAGCACGTGGGCATAGGTGGGCGGCAGCGGATGGGCGCTGAGGACGCCCCCCTGCTCGTAGAGGTTGAGCAGCTCGCCCAGCGCCTGCTCGCCCGTCGTGTTCAGGGCGGCGGCGGTGACCGCCCGGCCCTCGAACACCAGCACGACCGCGTGCTGATCAGCCAGCAGGACATGCAGGTAGCCGAACCAGGCCTGTTCATGCAAGTACCGCAGGAAGGTGTGCAGGTCGCAGAACTGCACGTTCAGGCCCGTATGGGTGGGCGGCGAGTGCGGCAGGAAGCGGGCGAGGAAGGGGGCCGCGCCGGGGAACATCGGGGCGAGTTCGGGAATCAGCTCCGTCTCGGCCTCGCCAGGGGGAGGCGGACGCCGGTCCTCCCGCCGCACACCGTCGCCGTGCTGGCCCTCGTCGGCGGACATCAGCCGTCCTCCCGCGTCAGGCCGGACTGTTCTTCGTTGCTGCTCCCTGGGGCCGGGTTCGGCTGCGACTCCCCGAAGGCCCGGAGGCCTCGGCGGTAGCGGGCCGCCTGCTCCACGTAGCGCGCGGCGTTGCCGGGGGCCTCCACCTCGCGGACCACCCGCGCGGGCACGCCCACCGCCAGCATCCCGTCCGGCACCTCCTGGCCCTCGCGCAGCAGCGCCCCGGCGGCCAGCACGGCCCCCCGCCCCAGCCGCGAGCCGTTGAGCATCACGGCACCCATCCCGACCAGGCTGCCCGGCGCGCAGTGTGCCCCGTGGACGATGGCGCGGTGGCCCACCGTCACGTCCTCCTCCAGAGTGCAGGGAAAGCCGGGGTCGGTGTGCAGCACCGCGCCGTCCTGCACGTTGCAGCGCGGGCCGATAGTGATGGCCTCGATGTCGCCGCGGGCGGCCACCCCGAACCACACGCTGGCCTGCTCCCCGACCGACACGCGCCCGGTCAGGTCGGCGCTGGGGGCAACAAAGGCGGTGGGGTGAACGTCGGGGCGAATTCCGTCGAGGGCGTACAGCGGCATGGGGCCTCCGGG
Source organism: Deinococcus carri (assembly GCF_039545055.1). Classification (NCBI taxonomy): domain Bacteria; kingdom Thermotogati; phylum Deinococcota; class Deinococci; order Deinococcales; family Deinococcaceae; genus Deinococcus; species Deinococcus carri. The sequence continues at coordinate 798,072 of NZ_BAABRP010000001.1, read as the reverse complement.
CGAGGCCCTCACCGGCGGGACTCCTCCCGCGTGAGGGCCAGCGCAGCGCGCAGCAGGTGTTGGTCTTCCGGGTAGGTTAACATGGCCGCCGCCACGTCCGCCGCGAAGAAGCCGCCCTCCGGGAAAGTGTCCTCCAGGGTGGTGGAAACGTCGGGGGCGGCGCGCATCACGAACCAGTGAATCACCCGCGCCTCGCCCCGGTCGTTGGTGTAGCGGGTGTCAGGCAGGGGGGCCAGGGGGGAGGCGCGGATGCCCGTTTCCTCGTGGACCTCGCGCACGGCGGTCTGCTCCAGCGTCTCGCCCGGTTCCACGTGGCCCTTGGGAAAGGCCCAGGCCCCGCTGCGGTAGCGCACCAGCAGCACCCGCCCGTCAGCGTCCAGCACGACGCCGCCCGCACCGGGAACCGGGCCGGGGGAGGCCCCCTCGGAAGGAGCCTGGCCCGGAGAAGCCTGTTCCGGAGAAGAAGGGGAAGCCATGCGCGGAGTATACGTGCCGCGGGGAGACGTGCCCTGACCGGGCCGCCTTCACGATTTGCCGATTTGTGACCATCCCCCCCATAGGACATGCGATACTGCATTCGTCCCCATTCCACCCTTCAAGAGGTACCGGCTCAGAGGGCCGACTGCCGGGTCGGGACCGCGGGATGCAAGGAGAGTTATGGCTCAAGGTCGGGTAAAGTGGTTTAACGTCGAGAAGGGCTACGGGTTTATCGAGCATCCCGGCAACCCTGACGTGTTCGTGCACTACAGCGCCATCCAGAGCGGCGGGTTCCGCAAGCTGAACGAGGGTGACGAGGTCGAATTCGAGGTCGAACCCGGCCAGGGCAGCAAGGGTCCCCAGGCCAAGAACGTGGTCGTCACGAACGCCGCGCCTGCCCCGATGGGTGGCAGCAACATGGGCGGCGGGAACCGTGGCGGCGGCAGCCGCTGGTAAGCCGGGATACTTCTTCAGACAATGTTCAGGGGTGAGTGCCGCGTGGTGCTCGCCCCTTTTATTGCCTGCCGATCTGCCTGCTGCTGGCAGGTCAGGCAGATGCGCCCCGCCCGGCCCCGCCAACCCGTAGGATGCAGCTATGACCGATGCCCCCGCGCCTCCAGGCCGACATGACCCGCCCCTCCCGGCGCTGGCCCTGGCGGAAGCGGGCGGTCCCGTCGCCGTCGCGGAGCAGCCCAAAGTTACCGTCTACCCCGTGACGTTCAGCGGGCAGGCGGGCGAATACTTCCGCATCTGGATCGTGAATACGGCGCTGAGCGTCGTGACGCTGGGGCTGTATCTGCCCTGGGCGCGGGTGAGGCAGCGGCAGTACCTGTACGGGCACACCTGGTTGGACGGCCAGAACTTCGAGTACACCGCCAATCCGGTCGCGCTGCTGCGCGGCTACCTGATCGTGGGGGCCTTTTTTCTGGCCTACCTGATCACCGGCAATCTGGAGCGGCTGAGCTGGGTGGCGGGGAGTATCGCCGCGCTGTTTTTCGTGCTGTACCCCTGGCTGGTGATGAAGTCGCTGCGCTTTCTGGCGGTCAGCACCATGTACCGCGGCCTGCGCTTTCGCCACCACGGGCGGGCGGGCGGGGCCTACCTGACCTACGGGCTGGCGAACCTCGCCGCAGTGCTGACCGGGGGACTGGCCCTGCCCTGGGCCTGGTTCATGCAGCGGCGCTATCAGGTGCAGAACGCGGCCTACGGCAATGCCCGGATGACCTTTCGCGGGGACGCGGGAGGCTTCTACGTGATCGCGCTGACGGGCGTGGCGCTGGCGGTGGGCGGCGCGGTGCTGCTGGCGGTGCCCCTGATAGCGCTGATGGCGCTGCTGGGCGATCAGGCCGATCTGGACCTGGCCTCCACGCTCCCCCCGGCGGTCCTCCTCGGGATGGGGGCGGCCTACCTGGGGTTCCTGTTGCTGTATGCCGTCGCGTGGCAGTACGTGCGGGCGGCCACCCTACGCTACGTGCTCAACCACGTGGAGGTCGGCGGCGTGGTGAGGACGGGGGCCACCTTCAGCTCCGCGCGCCTGACCTGGATCGGGGTGTCCAACGCGGCCGCGCAGGTCCTCACGCTGGGCCTGGCTGTCCCCTGGGCCACCATCCGCCGCGCCCGCTACATCGCCGCCGGGGTGCAGGTGCGCGCCATCGCCAGCCTGGACGACTTCGCCGCGTCCCAGACACCACAGGAGGGCGCGCTGGGCGAGGCCGCCACCGAGCTGCTCGACATCAACCTGGGCTTCTGATGGCCGGGCCTCTCCCCCACCAGCCAGGCCGCGACCGAGGTCAGCCGTGACGATACCCCCCGACGCTGCCCACCCCCCGCTCTCCGGCGTGTTCTTTGACGGGCGCACCAGCCGCCAGCGGGCCGCGTCGCTCGCCCTGAGCGGCGACGAGGTGCGGCTGCGGGCCGAGGGCGGGCTGGAAACGCACTGGAACGTCTCGCAGCTCCTCATCGACCCGCCCGTGCCCGGCGTGCGGCGCGTCCTGAAGTTCCCCGACGGCTCGCGCTTCGAAACAGACGATGACCAGACCGTGCGGGGGCTGGAGGCCAGAACGGGCCGCAACCGGGGCCTGGAGCGGGTGCGCCGCCTGGAAACGCGCTGGTGGACGGCGCTGGGCGCGCTCGGCGCGACGCTGGTGCTGGTGGGCCTGTTCGTGGCTTACGGGATTCCCGCGCTGGCCCGCGGGGCCGCGAGTGCCACGCCCCGCCCCGTGCTGGCGACCTTCGACCGCGAGAGCATCCAGTTTCTGGAAGACGGCGGCTACCTCGGCCCCAGCCAGCTCAGCGCCGCGCGTCAGGCCCAGCTTCAGGCCGGGTTCCGGCGCGTGACGGCCTGGGCCGGGGGCGGCTATCCCTACCGGCTGCTGCTGCGCGACGGTGAGCCGGAGGACGCGCCCTTCGAGCTGGGTGCGAACGCCTTTGCCCTGCCGGGCGGCACCGTCGTGATGACCGACCAGCTGGTGGCCCTCGCGCACAGCGACCGCGAACTGCTGGGGGTGCTGGCCCACGAGACGGGGCACGTCACGCACCGGCACGGTCTGGCCGGGGTGTACCAGGGGCTGGGGCTGACGCTGCTCTCGGTGGCGGTGACGGGTGACATCGTCAGCGCCGGAACCTTTGCCGCCGCCGTGCCCGCCGCCCTGCTGCGCAACGGCTACTCCCGCGCCGCCGAGACGCAGGCCGACGAGGGCGCGGGGCAGTACCTGATGCGGACCTACGGGACCACCCGGCCGCTGCGCGACATTCTCGCCCGCCTGGAACAGGAGGACCGCGACGCCGACGAGAACAGCGTGCAGGAGGGCAGCCGCACCGAGGACCTGCTCCAGACGCACCCCGGCACCGCCCAGCGCATCCGGCACCTGCGGGAGATTGAGGCGCGGGGGCGGCCAGCGGCCAGCAGCCAGAAGTAAGCTACACCCGCCCACCCCGGCTACTTCCCCGCGTCACACCCCCGGCGATCAGGTGCGCGGCGCGCAGGGGTTCGGGAACCCGGCCCGTGACCGTCAGGGCCGCGAGAGCTACCTCGGCCTCCGCCAGCCCCAGGCCCACGCACTGCACCCAGACGCCCCGGCAGGGTTCCATCGGCCCCAGCGCCTCGATCAAGCGCCACTTCCTGGCCCCACCCGGCACGCGGGTCAGGAGCGCCCGGCGGATACGTTCCAGGTCCGGCGGACGGCGGGCCACGAGCAGGACGGGCAGGCCGGTCAGCGCGCCCAGCGCGGGTGCATCCACCACGTTGAAGCCCGCCAGCGCCACCCCCTGAAGCAGAATCAGGTGCAGGTGTTCCCGCGCGCCGCTCAGTTCAACCAGCCGGGCGACTTCCGCCGTGCTGTTGCGCCCGTCGCGCCGCACCCGGCCACTGACCACGCCGTGCAGCGTGTGCCCCGCGTAGACGGTGCCGAACACGCGCACGTCTCCACGGTGTTCACGGGCAAAGGGGGCATCGTCAAAGCCGATGGCGTGGGAGAACTTGCGGACGGCAGATGGCATAAGGCAGATGGCAAAGAGGGGGTGGCCTTCAGCCTTATGCCGTCGGCCTTCCGCCGTCTTCCAGCGCCCCCTCGATGTCCCCCAGCAGGTCCCCGATATCCTCGATGCCGATGCTGAGGCGCAGCAGGCCCGGCGTGATGCCCAGGCGGCGGCGTTCGGCCTCGGGCAGGGCGCGGTGGCTGGTGCCCCAGGGCCAGGAGAGGGTGCTGACCACGTCCGCCAGGCTGGGCGCGAGGGGAATGCGGCCGGAAAGCGCGCGGACGAAGGCTGGGGCATCCTTGATGTCGGCGCTGAGCATGCCGCCGAAGCCGTTCGGGAAGAGGTCCTGCGCCCGCTCGAACTGGGGGTGGTCGGCAAGGCCGGGATGGTACACCGCCCGCACGCGGGGATGGTTCGCCAGCACATCGGCCACCGCCTGCGCGTTGCCGCTGTGGGTGCGCATCCGCAGGCCCAGCGTCTTGAGGCCCTGAAGGGTCATCCAGGCGTCGAAGGCGCTCATGGTTCCGCCCAGGCGGGTGAGGCGGGTGCGGGCGGCGGCCATCAGGTCCCCCCGCCCGCAGGCCACTCCACCGAAAGCATTGCTGTGCCCGCTGAGATACTTGCTGACCGAATGCGTCACCAGGTCCGCGCCGTGCAGCGCCGGACGGAAGATGGCGGGGCTGGCGAAGGTGTTGTCCACACTCAGGAGCGCCCCCCGCGCGTGGGCCAGCTCCGCCAGCCGGGGCACGTCCGGTACCGTCATCAGCGGGTTGGTGAGGCTCTCGACGTGCAGCACGCGCGTTTCCGGGCGAAAGGCCGCCTCCACTTCCCCCAGGTCGCAGGCATCCACGAAGGTGGTCGTGATGCCCAGACGCGGGAACTCCTCCGCGAGCAGGGCGTAGGTCACGCCGTACACGCGGGCGTCCGCCACGATGTGGTCCCCAGACTTCAGCACCCCCAGCAGCGCGGCGCTGATGGCAGCCATGCCGCTCGCAGCCACCAGCGCCGCCTCGGTGCCTTCCAGCGTGGCGAGGGCGCGTTCCAGGGTCGCCGCGTTGGGCGTGCCGTTGCGGTAGTAGAAGCTGCTCGGCTCCTCACCGCTCATGGACCGTTCCAGGGCGTCGAGGTCGGGGAAGGCGTACACGGTGGACTGGTAGATAGGTTCGACCAGCGGCACGCTGGGATTCGGACGGGCCTCCTCCCCGGCGCGGGCGGCGAGGGTAGTCAGGTCGTAGTCGGGGAGGTTCACCTGCCCAGGCTAACGCCTGCGGGACGGCTGGAAGGGCGAGCCGCTCAGGCGCGCGGCCCCATGTTGCCCGCCCCCACCTGACCGGGCCTGAGGGTTACTCTCCCCCCGCCCATAGCCCCTGCCGCTTTAACGCCGCCACCAGATGCGGCTCGCGTTTCTCCATGCTGCCCCCCGGTGCCCAGTAGGCCCGCAAGAGCCGAACCCAGTCACCGGGCTTATCGCCACGGGCGGCAATCGGGTTCATGACCTCTACCGCGTGGCGCAATTCTTCCTCCGAGCCGTCCCGGTAGCGGTCCTCATGGACGACCAGGGGCCGGGGCACGCGCGGGCGCAGCGGCGGCTCCTCGGCGGGAAGGCCGAGGGTGAGGGCCGCGAAGGGCAGCACCCCGGCCGGGAGGTCCAGCAGGTCCAGAATGCCTTCCAGCCCGTTCAGCACGCCACCAATCCAGCAGCCCTGGTAGCCCAGCATCTCGGCGGCAGTCAGCAGATTCTGACCCGCCATCACCGCGTCCCCGATGCCGAAATGCACGGCGATGGCGGGCCACTGGCCGACCTCCTGCCCCGCGGCCTCCAGCACCCGGCCCACCCGGCGCACGTCCAGGCAGACCACGAACGCTTCCGAGGCGGTAGCGATATGCGCGTTCGTGGTGAGTTCGGCCACACCAGCGCGGACCTCGGGGCGGACCAGGCGGATGAACGAGTAAAGCTGCGCGGTCGCGTCGGTCGGGGCGCGCTGGGCGGCATACAGGATGGCGTCCAGATGGTCGGCGGGCATAGGCAGCGGTGTGCCGTCCGCCTGCGTGACGTACTGGCGGACCGTGCGGTGCGCGTCGTAAGAGGCGCGGACTTCCTGGGGGGTACGGGCAGTCATGCGGGGCAGGATACGCCGCTCAGCCTTCCGCCTCCGCCGGGAGGGGCGGCGGCACCACCAGCGCACTCAGCGCCACTCCCCCCAGCCCCGCCATCACGGCCACCCCCAGCCACAGTTCCAGGCTGAGGTTGCTGAGGTGCAGCAGCGTCAGCCCGCCCAGGTATGGCCCCCACACCGCCAGCGGCAGCAGGAAGGCAAAGGCCCGCAGCGCCCAGGGCCGCGCCGGGGACGGATTCAGCAGCAGCAGCAGCGCGTCCACCACCAGCCCGGCCGCCACCATCAGCAGCGGTACCCGCCACTCGCCCGGCACCAGCATCAGTGTCATCAGGACCGTGTTCAGGCCGTACATCACCGTGACGGCCCCGAAAGGCAGGCGGAACCGCCGCAACAGCAGCAGCACGGGCGCGGCCAGAATTAGGGCGGTGAGCAGGATGCTGCCCAGCTCGCCGCGCGTCTGCACGTAGCCCAGGCCCTGCGGGGCCAGCAGCAGCCCCCACAGGTACATGTGCATAAAGGCCGTGAAACTCAGCAGCGACGTGGCCGCCAGCACGGCGGGCCAGACCACCCCCACTGGGGCCGCGCGGGGTGTCGGCGTACGCCAGGCACTTACCAGCGGCGCGGACAGAATGCACATCGCCCCCGCGAACAGCAGCAGGTGCGTGGGCGACAGCAGCGCCTCGATGCCGACCTCGATGCCAAAGACCGTGTGCCAGGTCAGGTCGCCCAGCCCACCCACCAGAAAAATCGGCACCCCCAGCGCGGCCAGGTGATAGCCCTCCGGAAAGGCCGCGAAGCCGCGCCGCCCCGTGCGCCATCCGCGCGCCCCCAGCCACAGCACCCAGGCCGCCACCGCCAGAAACCCCGAATAGAACAGCGCGTGCCACGGCGTGAAGAACGTCTCCAGGCTCTCGCCGTAGCGGTTGTGCGCCCACCCGTCCACGAAGATGCCCGCCGTCAGCCACCACCCCAGCGCGAGGGTAACCAGGTTCTGCGCGGGCGTGGCGCGGCGAACCACCTGCGGGACAGGCGCAGCGGTGGAGGGGGCGGTGGTGGTCATGGGTCAGTGTAAGGGGTTAGGCGTTAGGGCTGAGGCACAGCCCTTCCTAACGCCTAACGCCTAACCCCTAATTCCTACTCCCTCCCCACGTACTGAATCCGCCAGATGCGCCCCTCGCCGTCATCCGTCAGCAGGAGCGCCCCATCCTGCGCCACCACGAGGTCAACCGGGCGGCCCAGGGTCCGCTGTCCGCTCAGGAAACCGGTCAGGAAGTCCGTCACCTTGCCCGTCTCGGGGTTGACGGTCACGACCTTGTAGCCGCTCTTGGTGCTGCGGTTCCAGGAGCCGTGCAGCGCGGCGAACATCTGGCCGCGGTACCCGGCGGGGAAGGTCTTGCCGTCGTAAAAGGCCAGGCCCAGCGGCGCGCTGTGGGCGGTGGTCAGGGCGAAGGCGGGGATGGCGTCCTGGCAGGTGGCCGCGCTCTTCTTCCCGAAGTCCCTGTCCCACACCTGGGCCTGCCCGGCCTGCGTGGTGTAGCAATATGGCCAGCCGTAGAACCCGCCTGCCCTGAGTTTGTAGAAGCCCTCGGGCGGGATGTTGTCGCCCAGCATGTCACGCCCGTTGTTGGTGGCGTAGAGGGTGCCGTCGAACCACTCGATGCCGACCGGATTGCGCAGGCCCGTGGCGTAGGGTTTGCCGTTCGAGCCGTCCGCGTCGTACACCCAGACCGAGGCGCGGCGGTTGTCGCCCTCCTCGCAGACGTTGCAGGTCGAGCCGGTCGCCACGTACATCTTCCCGTCGGGGCCGAACTCCACCGTGCGCGTCCAGTGTCCGCCTCCAGCGGGCAGGCTGACGAGCTTCTGCGGCGCACCGCTCGCCTTCGTCTGCCCGTTCTGATAGGCGAAGCGCACCACGCCGTCGGTATTCGCCACGTACAGGAAGCCCCCGCGAAAGGCCAGCCCATGCGGGCGGTTCAGCCCGGAGGCAAAGACGGCCTTGCCGTCGGCCACGCCGTTTTTGTCCTGGTCGGGCAGCACCGTGACCGTGCCGGCTCCGGGGTCGCTCACGAACACGTCCCCATTGGGCGCGACCGCCATGAAACGCGGCTGCCGGAAGCCCTCCGCGAACTGCGTCACCTTGAAGCCGTCGGGCACCTTGAAGTCAGGGGTCTGCGCGCCAGCAACGCCTGCGAAGGCCAGCGCCCCCGCCACCAGCATTCTTTTCAGCATGAACGCAGGAAACCATGTGGGCGTGAGAGGGCTGGGCGAGAGAGGTGAAGGCGCTCAGAACCGGGCCGCCAGGGAAGCCAGGAATTGAAAGACGGCGACCAGCAAGACCACCAGCAAAACCCCCTGCATAAAGGTGAAGCCGACACCCGCAATGCTCTGCGCTCGCTGTGGGTACGTGTCCCGGAACCAGTAGAAGGCGACGACATACACGAACAGCAGGGGTGGGAAGACCAGCGTCAACACCAGCAGAATGAACCGCTGCCCGGAGGTGAGCGGCGCGTCGTAAGGCGGGAACATGCCCCTGGTACGCGCCTCAGCGGGCGTCCGTTTCCAGATACTCGAACCGCGCCCCCAGCCCTTCCAGATGGCGGAAGAACAGCGGGTAGCTTTTGCGGATGTGGTGCGCGCCGGTGATGCGGAGAGGGGCGTCGGCCCTCAGCCCCAGCAGGGTCAGCAGCATGATCATGCGGTGGTCGCCGTGGCCGTCGGCGGTGAGGCCCCCGGCCAGGCGTTCTGTTCCCGTCACGCTCAGGCTGCCTTCCGTCTCGTCCGCCGTTAGCCCCAGCCGCTCCAGTTCGCGGCGGGTGTCGCTGATGCGGTCGCATTCCTTGAGGCGCAACGTCGCCACGTTCTCCCAGGTGGTCGTGCCCTGCGCGAAGGCGGCGGCGGCGGTGAGGGCCTGCACGGCGTCGGTGAAGCTGTCGCCGTCGCGGGTCACAGCGTGGAGGGGCCGCCCGCCACGCACCGTCACCCGGTCCCCCTCGCGCACAAGGTCGGCCCCCATCTCGCGCAGCACGGCCAGGGCCTCGCGCTCGCCCTGGAGGTCGTTCTCGCGCAGGTTCGTCACCGTGACCTCGCCGGGGAGGAGGGCGGCGGCGGCCAGCAGCGCGGCGCTGCCCGGATAGTCCCCCGGCACGGACATCCGGCCCGCCCGGTACGCCTGCCCGCCCGGAATGGTGATGCGTGTGAGGTCGGCACTTGCGGTGGCCTGAACGCCGAACGCGGCGAGGGTGCCCAGCGTCTGCCGCAGGGGCGCGTGGCTCTTGATGTCGCCCGTCAGGTGCAGGTCGAGGCCGTCCGGCAGCAGCGGCCCCAGGAACATGAGCGCCGAGGCGTACTGGCTGGAACGCTCGGCGCTGACCTCCACCCGTCCGCCCCGCACCGGGCCACTGATGATGACCGGCAGCCTGCCGCCGTCGCTGCTCACGCGCGCGCCCAGCCGCTCCAGCGCCTCCAGCAGGTCCCCCTGGGGCCGCCTGCCCAGCGAGTCGGCAAAGTCGGTGACGAAGGTGGTATCGGTCGTCAGGGCCGCCACGCCCATCAGGAAGCGCGCGACGGCTCCCGCGTTGCCGGGATTCAGCGTCACCCCCGAGCGGGGATGCGCCCCGAAGCCGCGCACCACTACGTCTTCCCCCACGCGCTCCACGCCCGCGCCCCAGTCCCGCAGGCATCCCAGCAGTGCCTCCGCATCCTCGCTGGTCGCGACCCCCACCACGCGCGTCTCCCCTTCGGCCAACGCCGCCGCGAGGAGATATCGGGTCGTGTAGTTCTTGCTGGGCTGCGCGCGCAACTCGCCCCGCAGCTCCTGAGCGGGGTGAACGAGGACATCGAAACGCTCGGGCAGGCCGTCGGTCATGGGGGGAGGCTAGCGCGGGGCTGGCGGGGGAGCGGCGGAAGGGTCGAGACAAGGAGGAGAGTCCGCTCCTGCATCCCTGGGTGAAAGCCCAGCTCGCCAGCCTTCCCGGGAAATCTCTGTAACCAAGGGTGCGGACAGATTCATAACTTTCTGGGCCTTTCCCACGCTGGGACGGCGTTGCCGTCCACCCCCCTCCCCAACCCCTCTGCAAGCAGCTCTGCGAGTCCCCCGCAAGGGGAGAGGGACTTTTTGCGCCCTGCACGCTATTTTCGAATACACCTCTCGTGAGAGGATGCAAAACTGTCCGCACCATTGGTAACGCCCCTCCCTAGGGACCGACCTGGAACGTCCGCTCCCCTTCCAGCGTGACGACGGCGGCCAGTTGCCCACCCGCGGCCTTCACCACGCACTTCTGGACCCCGCCGGGCGGCGGCCGCTTCAGGAGGTCGGCGCAGAGGCGGTCAGGGGTCCTGGCGGTCAGTCCCGCCTGCTGCGCGGCCTGCACCGCCGCGCGCCCGTACTCGCGGGCCGAGCGGCCCTGCCACGCAAAGGCGGCGACCAGCACCATGACGCCCGCCACAAAGGCCAGCAGGATCAGCCCGTAAGTCCGCATACGCCCGGCAGGCTAGCGCACCG